>NZ_BAAAUT010000008.1:0-159085 GCF_039534085.1 Planomonospora alba | reverse complement strand
GCCCCCAGTGGCCCGCGGGCCCCGGCGGCGCCCACCCGCCCATGGGCCCCGGCGGCCCCCAGTGGCCCGCGGGCCCCGGCGGCCCTCAGCCTCACATGGGCTCCGGCGGTCCCCAGCCGCCCACCGCTCCGGCCGGGTGGGGGCCGACCGTTCCGTCTCCGGCGCCGCGGCGGGGCTGGCTGCTGCCCGTGGCGGGCGTGGCCGCGCTCGCCCTCGTCGCCGGTGGAGGCGCCTACCTGGTGGTGAGCAAGACCGCCGGGAAGGCCCCCGTCACCGCCTCCGCCTCCGCCTCCGCGGCACCGGCCACCCCGGTCGCGAAGTCCCCCTCCGGTCCCATCAACCCGTGCGCGGTGATCGACCAGGTCGAGCTCGACCGCCTCGTGCCGCAGGCGCAGGTGAGCGACTCCACCTCGGACAACCGCTCGTCGTCGCCCGCCTACATCACCTGGAACTGCAGCTGGAGCAATCTCGACTACTCCTACGGCGAGTACCGCCGGAGCCGCCAGCTCAGCGTCAAGATCACTCAGCACGAGGGGGAGGGGACCGAGACCGCCGACACCGTCACCCGGCGGAACTACGGCTTCGAGCTCCAGTCGTCCCAGTACAGGGAGGCCCACCCCGACAAGAAGGTCTACTACTCCCCCGTCCGCAAGCTCGCCGGTGCCGGTGACGAGGCGCACGCGCAGTACACCTGGTCCAAGGGTGAGAGCGGATACGCCTTCGGCGCGGGATTCAGCCGCGTCGGCGACGTGATCATCGAACTGGAGTACCAGGCCAGCCAGCAGCCCAAGGACGTGCCCGTCCTCAGCACCAAGGGCCGCCAGTTCATCACCGAGCAGAACGCGCTGCGGGAGGTCGAGCTCCTGCTCAAGCAGGCGGCCGAGTCGGTCGCGGCCTGGCGGCAGGGCAAGCCGTACGCCCGTTCGACCCCGAAGCCGACGCCGACGCCCTCCGGCACGCCCACGCCGGTGCCGATCGACTTCCCGGCGACCTGCGCCCAGGTGACCCCGGTCGCCGAGCCGCTGGTCCCCGGCGCGGCGCTCAAGTCCGAGCGGACGCAGGAGGCCGACCGGACGACCGTCACCTGCCGGTGGAACAACCGGGAGATCCCGCACGGGAACGGCCTGCGGATGCGGAGTGTCTTCGTCAGCTTCATCACCTTCGTCAACCGCGCGGGAACCGAGGACGCCTGGGCGGCCAAGCAGTACTACATCGACAAGCGGGCCGACGCCAAGGAGTGGGAGGGCAGCGGGCTCCAGGGGATCTTCTGGTACAAGGTGACCGAGCCCAAGGGGCTGGGCGAGCGGGCGTTCTACCAGTACCGGAAGAACCGGACCCCGAGCGCGCACGCCGGCGTCGCCGACGCCGCCGTGCTCGTCGGACCGACCGTGATCGAGGTCTCCTACGGCGGCGCCGACCGGCCCAAGGGCACCGAGATCAACTCCCCCAAGTCCGTCCTCATGCCGCAGAAGGAGGTCATCGCGGGCCTCGTCCCGGTCACCGAGGCGATCGTCGCGTCCTTCCAGAAGTCGGGGATCGGGTAGGGATGGCCGGCCCTCCGGGCCGGCCGCCCGGTACGGCCCGCCGGCGCCTGCTGGCCCCCGTGGTGGCGGGGGCGGCGGCGCTGGCCGTCACCGGCGGCCTCCTCGCCCACCTGTCGGCCGGACCCGCCCCCCGGACCCCCGCCCCGGCCGCGCCGGCCTCCGCACGGCACACCCCGGCCGCCTCCTCCGCCGGCCCCGACGTCTGCGTCATGGTCGGCGAGGGCGACCTGGACCGCCTCGTCCCGGAGGCCGACAGCTCGCGTCGCAGCCATGACGACGACAGGTCCACCTCCTGGCGCTGCCACTGGGACGGCTCCGACCGTCCCGCCGGGGAGTACACCGAGGGCGCGCGCATCGACGTCGACGTCGTCCGGTTCAAGCCCCTGGAGCGGCTGACCTCCGCGGCCTACGCCGAGGTCGGCTACGACAGCCGCCTGCGGGCCACCCGGGCCGCGTCCGGCACCCCGATCGGGAACGTCCGCACCTCCCCCGGCGTCGAGATCGCCGGGATCGGCGACGAGGCGTACGTCCAGTACACCCGGAACGGCGGCTCCTCCGCCGGAGGCACCGGCGTCAGCAGGGTCGCAGACGTCATCGTCACGGTGGCCTACACCGTCACCAGGTATCCCCTGAAGGGTTCCGCCTCCTCCGCGGAGGCCCCGCTGCCGCCCAGGCGGGAGATGCTGCGGGAGACCCGGCTCCTGCTCGCCCAGGTCTCGGAGTCCGTCGCGGCCTGGCGGCGGGGCAGGCCGTACGCCCGCCCGTCCGCCGTCCCCTCCGCGGCGGCGCCCACCGGCACACCCGCGGCGGCGCCCACGGGGCCGCCGGCCGGGAGCCCTTCCGGGACGCCCACCCCGGTGCCGGTCGCCTTCCCGCGGACCTGCGCCGCCGTGGCGCCGTCGGCCGAGCGGCTGGTCCCCCGGGCGAACACCCGGGCCGAGCGCGTGCGGCATCACGACCGGACGGTCCACAGCTGCTGGTGGCAGAACACCGGCATCCGGACCGCCGGAGGACTGCGGCTGCGCAACGTCTTCGTCGGCCTGACGACCTTCCACACCCGTGCCGGGAGCCCGGACCCGGAGGCGGCCGCGCGGCACTACGCCGACGCCCTCGCCGAGGCGCGCCGGCGCGCGGGCGGCGAGCACGAGGGCTCCTCCTACGGGCAGGCCACCGAGATGCCGGAACTCGGCGACCGGGCCTTCCGCCAGTACCGCCGGAACCGGAACGCCACCGCGCACGCGGGGGTGGCCCGCGCCGTCGTGCTCTCCGGCGGCACCGTGGCCGAGATCGCCTACTGGGCGTCCGACCGCCCCCGCGGCACGGAGATGAACTCTCCGGAGTCCGTCCCGCTGCCGGAGGAGCGGGCCCTGGCAGGCCTGCTCCCGGTCACCGACGCGGTCGCCAGAGCCGTGCGGTCGGCGATCCCGGGCTGAAGCCCCGGGCTTGCGCCTCCCGCGCCTGCCCGGACGGCGGGCGCGGGCGCCGCGGGCGGATCCTCCCCGGCGAACCTTCCGCGGAGCGGGAGCGTCTCACCCGGCACAGGACGTGGACCGTGCGATCCCACCGTGGAGGTCTGTCTCATGCCCTCTGTCGAATTCGTGATCATCGGGGCGCTCGTCATCGGGCTGCTCGCCGTCATGCTGCCCGTCCACCTCCTGGACAACCGGCGCGCCCGTCGGCGGCGCCACGGGCCCCGCGCGGACGGCGGCCCCGTCATCTGGGACGGCCCGGACAACAGCGGCATGGGCGGCACCTACGACCCCGGCTCCGGGGGAGGCGGCGACGGTGGCGGTGGCGGCTGAACCGCCTTCCCGGGCCGCCGCCACGGCCCGGTACGGCCGGTACCGGCCGCCGTCACGGCTTGCGCGCCACCCCGCCGGCGATGCAGATCCCGCCCAGGCCCAGCGGGTAGGTGACGGGCCGCTCCGGCCGCCATTCCGGCACGTGCACCACGCCCGGCTCGACCGGCTCCAGCCCGTCGAAGAAGCGCACGATCTCCGACATGTCCCGGGCCCGGCCGGTGCCCAGCATCGTCAGCAGGACCCCCTCCAGGGCCCGCACCTCGGGGGCGCACGAGCAGAAGTGCGTCAGCTGCAGGTAGCTTCCCGGAGCCATCCTCGCCTTGTAGGCGTCCACCAGCCCCTCCGGGCCCTCGTCGTCGCCCAGGTGGTGGACCACGGCCACCAGCAGCAGGCCGATCGGGCGGGAGAAGTCCAGGAAGCCCTCGACCTCCGGATGATTGAAGATCTTCTCCGGCTCCCGCATGTCGGCGGTGAGCACCCGGGTCTTCTCGTCGGTCCGCAGGAGCGCCCGGGCGTGGGCCAGCACGATGGGGTCGTTGTCGACGTAGACGACCCTGGCGTCCGGGTTGACCCGTTGGGCGACGGAATGGGTGTTGTCCATCGTGGGCAGGCCCGAGCCGATGTCGAGGAACTGGTCGATGCCCTGCTCGGCCATGAACTTCACGCCGCGGAAGAGCATCGCGCGGTTCTGCCGCGCCCCCTCGCCGCCGTCGGGGAAGTGCTTCATCCCCTCCAGGGCGACGGCGCGGTCCACCGCGAAGTTGTCCTTGCCGCCCAGGAACGCGTCGTAGACCCGGGCGATGCTGGGCCTGCTCGTGTCGATCTCCGGCGGGAGGTAGTCCGGGTCCTCGTGCGTCCAGTTCAAGCTCCGGGTCCCCTCGCCCATGGCCGCCTCCACCGCAGCTCGCAGATCGACACCGACCGGCCTGGAGCATAACCGGCACATCACGAAAGCGCAGGTCCGGATGAAACTTTCATCCGCCGAACAGTCGGATACCGCTCCACAGCGCCTTTTCCACGATGAACGGCGTGCCGATCGCGCCCCGCGCCGGTCCCGTCGCCGGGGACCCGTCCCGGACGGTTCGGGCCACCGCGGCGCCCGAGGCGCCGCCTTGACCTCAAGCATGGTCGATGTCCGAGGATCACCACCATGACGGAGATCGCAAAGCCGGCGCCCAGGGTCGCGGTGGTCGGCACGGGGGCCATCGGCGGCGCGGTGGCGCGCCGCCTGCTCGCCGGCGGGTGCGAGGTGGCGGTGTGGAACCGCACCGCCAGCCGTTCGGCCCGGCTGGTGGACGAGGGGGCGCTGCCTGCGGCGTCGATCGGGGACGCGGTGGCGGCCGGCGACCTGGTCCTGCTCACCCTCACCGACCACGCGGCGGTACGGCAGTGCCTCGCCGCGCTGGACACGGACCTGTCCGGGCGGACCGTCGTCGCGATGTGCACCGGGACCCCCGACGACGCGCGGTCGGCCGCCCGGCGGGTCGCGGCCCTGGGAGCGCACTACCTGGACGCGGGCGTCCAGGCCTCACCCGAGACGATCGGCGCCGGCGCGGCGACCATCCTGTACAGCGGCCACCGGCCCGCGTTCGAGGAACACGCCGCGACCCTCCGGCTGCTGGGCGGGCCGCGCTTCGTCGGGGAGGCGCCGGAGGCGGCGGCGGTCTGGGACCTCGCCCTCTTCGGCGTCTGGTACGACGCCCAGCTCGGCCTGCTGCGCGCCCTCGAGACCGTCCGGGAGGCCGGCGTCGACGTCGCCGGGTTCGCCCGCACGGCGGGCGTCCAGCTCGGCCACGTGGTCGCGGGGGTTCCCGGCACCGTCTCCGAGCTGCTGGAAGCCGACTACCCCGCGGGTCCCGCCCGCCTCACCGAGCACCTCGCGGTCGTCCGCCGCCTCATCGGGCTGCGGAGCGGGCTGCGTCTCGGCGACGGCGGGCTGCCGGAGGCCGCGGCCAGGATCGAAGAGCTCATCGCGGACGGCCGCGGAGACGAGGGCCTGACCGCGACGATCGGATAGCGCCCCCGGCCCACCGGCCGGGGACGGGGTGACCGCGGAGCGGACACCGGCCGCGGTGGCGGCCGTCATCCCCGTCCTGCGGAAGTCGTAGCCGATGCGCCGGACCGCCCGGTCGGCCTCCTGGAGGAGAACGTGACCTTGGCGGACGCCGGGTCGTTCTCCTTGTGGACCGCATCGACGGTGTCCACGGCCAGGGCCAGGCGGTGCCCGGCGGGCACGCCGTAGGCGGTGCTCTGGAAGGTCACGTCCGCGGCGAACGGCCGCCCGGCCTGCCGGTCCGCGAAGCCGTACGGCGTGTGC
Organism: Planomonospora alba; assembly: GCF_039534085.1. Classification (NCBI taxonomy): domain Bacteria; kingdom Bacillati; phylum Actinomycetota; class Actinomycetes; order Streptosporangiales; family Streptosporangiaceae; genus Planomonospora; species Planomonospora alba. Next base: position 153,422 of record NZ_BAAAUT010000008.1, on the reverse strand, counting down.
GTGATCAGTTTCGCGACGCCGAGCCGGTCGACGTCGTAGAGGTGGGCGAAGAGCGTGCCCTCCGAGGCCGTGGGCGTCACCGTCACGTGCAGCTTCGCGGCGCCGCGCAGCTCGCGCTTCTCGGTGAGGCGACCGGTCTTCCAGACCCCGGCGTGGGCCCGCCATCTCGGCGGCCGCCTCCGGCCGGCCGGCGTCCCGTGCAACGCCGCCAGGCTGCTGCGCGTCACCCGCCTGGACGAGCGCTTCGGCCTCGGCTGACGGCCGCCGGGCGCCGGGGTCAGCCGGCGGAGGCGCTCTCCGCGCGGGAGTAGTGCTCGTGGACCGCCGTGACGTGCTTGACCCAGAACTCCCACCTCGCCTGGGGCGGCAGCCCCGGCGGCACGAGCCCGTACTGGCCCGCCAGCGCGTAGAAGCCGGGACCCGCGTCGTTCTGGTCGAGATAGCGCACCAGCGCCGAGAGCATGAGACCGGTGGCCGGCATGCTCCGCTCCACGATCCGTCCCAGCAGGTGCCCCATCGCGGCGCGCTCGTCGGCCCGGCTGAAGTCGAACCCGGCGGTGCCGGTCCGGCGCGCCACGGCGAGGTTGAGGTCGGTGTACGACGTCACGCCCCCTCGGCGCGCCAGGTCGGTCAGGAACTCCAGACCCGCTTCGACGAGCCGCTCCCACGTCTCCTCGTCCCGGCCGTACACGGACATGGCGGACCTCCACGATAGAAGCGGTCTGCGGTCGACCGACCACCTTCGGTGAGGAGGAAAACTACACCCCCGCCCACCTAGCCACTTCCGTTTCGCCGGAATCACCGGTTGCGGGGTTCCCGGGACGCCGGGCGGCGTACCGGCGCGCCGCCCGCTCCACCGGGTCACGGGCACGGGTCGCGGGGTCCGGGTCACGGGGTCCCGGGATAGACGCTGATCTCGATGAGGTTGCGGTCGGGGTCGCGCAGGTAGACGCTCTCGATCGGCCCCAGCGCCCCGGTACGGCGCACCGGGCCCTCCTCGATCTCCACACCGTGCCGCGCCAGCTCGGCCACGACCTGCTCCAGAGGATCGGCGCTGATCAGGCAGAGGTCGGCACTGCCCGGGACGGCGTGCGCCGCCTTCGGCTCGAACTCCCGGCCCGCCCGGTGCAGATTGATCTTCGACCGGCCGAAGGCCAGCGCCCGCCGTCCCTCGCCGAACGTGACCGGCTCCATGCCGAGCACGCGGCCGTAGAAGTCGACCGTCGCCTCGATGTCGGTGACGGTCAGCACCAGGTGGTCAAGGCGGTCGATGCGCATCGGGGGGCCTCCTCGGCACTGCGGTGATCGCGGCAGGCGGCCATCGTGGCACGCTCCCCCGACCACCCGCCGAGCGCCCCCCGGCTTCCCCGTCCTGACCCGGCCTGCGGGGTGGGCGCCGCCGTCCCGGCCCCGCCGGGGGCGGCCGGGTCACACGCCCGGCGGGGTGTCGCCGACGTAGACGAAGACCGGCAGCGGCTCCTCGCCCTGCCACTCGACCCGCTCGGTCGTGCGCTTGAAGTAGAGCGGCCCGCCCTGGTACGGCATCTGGTAGATGTCCGACCCCTGCGGAACGTCCATGACGGTGTTGTCCAGCCGGCCGACCTCCGGGTCGTTGCCCGGAGGGACCCGCAGGATGGCCGATTCGCTGTCTTCCATACCGGTCACCACCTCTCAGGGCCTATATATCCCGCCCTGCCGAGATCATTGACGGAGCGGCCCACCGGCCGCTCCGGAGCCTCCGGGCCGCGCGCCCGTGATCAGGGGATGTCGGTGCCGATCTTTATCGTGGATCCGACGGACCGCGTGCAGACCCACGGAAGGCAGCCGACATGACCACTCACGAGAAGACCGCGACCGGCGAGCGGGCCGACCTGCTGCAGACGCTGGACAGGCACAGGGGCTTCCTGCTCCAGACGGTCGCGGGCCTGACCGACGAACAGGCCGCGCTGCGCACCACCGTGAGCGAGCTCTGCCTGGGCGGGATCATCAAGCACGTGACCGGCGTCGAGACGCGGTGGGCGCGGTTCATGGTCGGCGGGGCCGCGGCGATGCGGAGCGAGCCCGTCGACTGGGCAGCCGAGTTCCGCATGGAGGAGGGCGAGACACTGGCGGGCCTGATCGACGCCTACGGGCGGACGGCCCGCCGGACCGACGAGCTGGTGGCGACCCTGGACCTGGACGCCTCCCATCCGCTCCCGCAGGCCCCGTGGTTCGAGCCGGGCGCCTCCTGGTCGGTGCGCCGGGTGCTGCTGCACGTCATCGCCGAGATCTCCCAGCACGCCGGTCATGCCGACATCATCCGGGAGGCGCTGGACGGCGCGAAGACCATGGGCTGACGGGCCCGGTGGCCGCGGCGGCGTCTGGAGGAGCTCCGCGGAAAAGAAGAGACCCGGGCCGACGAGGCCGGCCCGGGTCTTCCATCGGTGCGCCGCCAGGGACTCGAACCCCGGACCCGCTGATTAAGAGTCAGCTGCTCTAACCAACTGAGCTAGCGGCGCTTGCGATGGGAAAACTGTACCAGTCCTACGGAGGACAACGCACATCCACGCAGACCGGGCCCCTCCGGAAGTCCCCGGAGACAGGTGCGGGGCCGGACAGTTCCCCCAACTGTCCGGCCCCGTCTTCACCTGGCGGGCCCTGCCGGTGCCTCCCCCAAGACACCGACGGCTCCGCGCACGGACGCGATCCCCCCGCGTCCTTATCCGGTAAAAGCCTCTGCGGTCGCCCGCTGCCTCGCGGATCTGTCGACCTGCTTCCACAGTAGCGGGGGGATGGCAAGGAGAAAGTCATACACAGGTTGCTTTTGCCCCTACACCCGGAGTGACCCGGTATAGCCCGGACAATGCCCCGGCGACGGGACCGCCGGAGGGCGTCACCCGGGCAGCTCCAGGATGATCTCGGTCTGGCCGCGCAGGGCGTTGCTCACCGTGCAGTGGTTCTCCTCGACGCGGCGCGCGACCGCGCGGAAGACCTCACCGGCCTTCTCGTCGCCCTCGGGCAGCTCGACGTCGTAGGTGATGGTGATCGGTCCCAGCTTCGTCGGCGCGGTCTTCTCCCCGCTGACGGTCATCGCCAGGCGGACCAGCCGGTGGCCGCGCTGGGCGGTGAGGGGCTCCACGGTGACGATGTTGCATCCGCCGAGCGCGGCCAGCAGCAGCTCGACCGGGGTGAACACCCCCTGCTCGTCACCGCCGCCCATGGCGACCTCGGCTCCGCGGCCGTTGCGCGCGAGATAGCCGTCCTCGGTCCGCTCCACGTGCACCGATGCCATCGCTCCGCCCTCTCTCCTCGCCTGCCGATCACCCTACCGAAGCCGCCGGCCCGGCGGAGCGGGGCACCGGGCGGCCGGGCATCTCGGGCGTCCCGGCGGTCAGGCGTCCGGGTGCTTGGACAGGTAGTCGATGTAGAAGGGCCGCAGGGCCTCGCCGAGCTCCCCCTCGCCCGACACCATGGCGTCGCTGAGCAGGGCCGAGACCCGGGTGAGATCGTTGGTCGTCTCCTCGCCGTTCCCGCTGGCCGCCTCGGCCGGCGGGATCATCTTGAGCAGCTCCCACAGGAAGCCCAGGTCGCCGTGGTGCACCGCGTATCCCACGGCGCGGTCGTGGAGCTCCTTGGCCGACAGCGCCTCCAGCTCGTCCGTCTCCACCGATCCCACCCCCTTTATGCCCCATCTGCCCCCGGATGTGGGTGATCATGCGTGTTCGCCACTGATCGAATGGTCAACGCGCGGCCGGACGGAGGTCAACGCCCCCTGCCGCGCGCCCGCGGGCCGGAGATCGCACACGCATTCCGCCACGACGGGCCCCGGAGTGTCTAGGGTCGGGGTATGCCCGTCACCGCGAAGATCTACGGGCCATCGGACCTATCGGCCATCCGACAAGCGTGCGAGGATCCCCGAACGTGAAGCTAATCATCAAAGTCCTCATCGTGGCGGCCTCCCTCTGGGTGGCCACCCAGCTCGTGGCGGGCATCTCCGTCTCCGGGGGCACGACCGTCGAGACCGTCGGCACGCTGATCGCGGTCGCCCTGATCTTCGGTCTCGTCAACGCGGTGCTCAAGCCGATCATCAAGACCGTCGGCTGCGCCTTCTACGTCCTCACGCTCGGCCTGTTCGCGCTCGTCGTGAACGCCGGGCTGCTCCTGCTCACGAGCTGGATCGCCGACCGGGTCGACCTGCCCTTCCACGTGGACGGCTTCTGGGCCGCCTTCTGGGGCGCGATCATCGTCGGCGTGGTGAGCTGGCTGCTCGACCTGGTGCTGGGCCGCGACGACTGAGGGCCCGGTCCGCCGGACCGGGCCCCCGTACGCCGGCTCCGGGAAACGCTCCCGGGGGCGTCTCACCGAAGCGTCAGAACACCCGCTCCCGGACGGCCCGGGCGACCCCCGGGTCGTCCGCGAAGACGCCGTCCAGGCCGAGCCGGTAGAGCTTCTCCAGCCAGCCCATCACGTCACCCGTGGCGCGCGCGTAGGCCGGGCTGGCCGGATTTCCCAGCCGGAAGTCCACCGGGAGCTGGGAGTTCTCGTTCCGCACGGTCCAGGTGTGGACCGCGAGGCGGGCGCGGTGGGCGTCGCCGATCAGGGTCGTGGGCTCCAGGAGGCGGCCGTCGGGGCCGGTGGGCACGATCCGCCGGGTGTCCACGCCGACGCCGTCGGCGTACCGTGCGACCTCGCGCAGGCCCTCGCGCGTGACCATGTCGTCGTAGGTGAGCGGATCCCCGGCGGCGGTCCGGTCGTACGGCGCACCGCTCGCGCTGATCAGCTGGATGAGCGGGAGCCGGGTCTTCTTGCGCAGGTCGCGCAGGTTGGCCGTCTCGAAGGACTGGATGAAGACGGGGGCGCGCCGCCCGTCCCAGCCGTGCTCGCGCAGGACCGCCAGGAGCGGCTCCTCCAGGGAGAGCCCGATCGAATCGAAGTAGGTGGGGTGCTTGGTCTCGGGGTAGACGCCGACCCCGTGCCGCTTGGCCAGCCGCACGACCTCCTCGAAGGTCGGGATCTCCGCCATCCCGTCGAAGGCCGTGTTGTCCGGGCGCAGGTCGGGCACGCGCTCCACCGCCCGGAGGGTCTTCAGCTCGGCGAGGGTGAAGTCCTCGGTGAACCAGCCGGTCACCGGCCGCCCGTCGATGGTCTTGGTGGTGCGCCGGTCGGCGAACTCCGGACGGTGCGCCACGTCGGTGGTGCCGGAGATCTCGTTCTCGTGGCGCGCCACGAGCACCCCGTCCTTGGTGGAGACGAGGTCGGGCTCGATGTAGTCGGCGCCCAGCGCGATCGCGGCCTCGTAGGAGAGCAGGGTGTGCTCGGGCCGGTGGGCGCTCGCGCCCCGGTGGCCGATGACGATGGGCCTCTCGCCGCGGCGGTCGGCGGCGGCGGGTTCGGGTCGGTGCAGCACAACGGTGACGGTACCGGTCACGAGGACGGTCAGCGCCACCGCCAGGAACCTACGGATCATGGCAGGACCGTAGGGAGCCCAGGTGACCACCGGGTGCCCGGCGCGCGACGGGCACCGCACGCCCCGGTGTCGGGAGCGTCACGCGCTCCGGTCCGGGACGGGGTCCGGTCTCCCGGCGGGCGCCGGACGGCCGGCGAAGAGGCCCGCGGCGAGCTGGAGCGCGCACGCGCCGAGCCCGGCCAGCAGCGGCACCGTCCAGCCGCCCGAGACCTCGCGCAGCACGCCGACCAGGAACGGGCCGAGCGCCGCCAGCACGTACCCGGCCGACTGGGCGACGGCGGAGAGCGCGGTCACCGACGCCGGATCGGGGGCCCGCAGCGTGATGATCAGCAGGGCCAGCGCGATCGAGGCGCCCTGACCGAGGCCGAGGAGGGTCACCCACAGCCACGGGGCGGTGGCGGGGGCCAGCAGCACCCCGGCGTACCCGGCCGCGGTGAGCAGGGCCGCGGCCGTCACGTGCGACACCTGCGAGCGCGCCCTCCCGGCGTGCAGGGGCACGGCGAGCGTGACCGCGATCTGGACGAGGTTGGACAGGCTCAGCAGGTAGCCGGCCTGCTCCGCGGGGATCCCCGCCTCCCGGAAGATCGTCGGCAGCCAGGCGAGGGTGATGTAGAAGGTCAGCGACTGCAGCCCCATGAAAACGGTCACGGACCACGTCGCCGGGGCGCGCAGCAGCGCGCGGAACGGCCGGGGCGCCGCCGGGCCGCCCGCCGGGGGACGCAGCGCCTGGGGCAGCCAGAGCAGGGCCGCAGCCACGGCGGGGAGGGCGGCCAGCGCGGTCGCCCCGCGCCAGCCGTACCCGGTGGCGTGCTCCAGCGGGACCGTCAGCCCGGCGCCCGCGGCGGCGCCGAGCACCAGGGCGGAGACGTAGAGGCCGGTGACCAGGCCGACGCGCTCGGGGAAGTGCTGCTTGACGATGCCCGGCATCACCACGTTCATGATCGCGATGGCGGTGCCGGCCACGGCCGCGCCCGCGTACAGCGCGGGAACGCTCCCGGCGCTGCGCAGCAGCACCCCGGCGGCCAGCACGAGCAGCCCGGCCGACAGCGTGCGGTCCAGGCCGAACCGGCGGGCCAGCACCGGGGCGAGCGGGGCCAGCACGCCGAGGCAGACCACCATGACCGTGGTGATCGCCCCTCCCCCGGCCGGGCTGAGCCCGAGATCGTCCATGATCTCGTCGAGCACCGGCGAGATCCCGGCCAGGGCGGGGCGCAGGTTGAGCGAGGCGAGCACGACCCCGCCGAGCAGCAGGAACCACGACAGACGGACTCGGTGCTCGGACATCGCCCTGCTTTCGTACACGTTCCACGGCGGCGGCCGCCGAGAGGATCTTCTCACGCGGGGGCCGCCGCGGCGGGGGCGCGACGGCCCGGCCGCCGTGTCCCGGCGGGCTCGGCCGCCCGACCCGGACGTCACGGGGCGGCAGGGCCCCGTGGCACGCTGGAGATGTCGCGAACGGAAGGCGGGGGTGATGGTGCCGGGGCTGGACGGGCTGTTCTCGCAGGTGTTCTCCCGGGGCGGGGCCGCGGCCGAGGTGACGGACGCGGCCTGGCTGGCCGCGATGCTGGACGTGGAGGCGGCGCTGGCCCGCGCCCAGGCGGAGCTCGGCCTCGTCCCGGACGCGGCCGCCGAGGCGATCGGTGCCGCCTGCGATCCGGAGCTGTTCGACCTGGCCGAGATCGGGCACCGGACCGCGCGGACCGCGAACCCGGTCGTCCCCCTGGTCGCCGCCCTGCGCGAGCGGCTCCCCGCCGGCCTGCGCCGGTACGTGCACCACGGCGCGACCAGCCAGGACGTCAACGACACCGCGATGATGCTGCTGGCCAGGCGGGCCCTCGCACCGCTCCTGGACGACCTGCGCGCCGGGGCCGACGCCTGCGCCGGCCTCGCCGGACGGCACCGCGACACCGTCATGGCCGGGCGCACCCTCCTGCAGCAGGCCGTACCGGTCACCTTCGGGCTGAAGGCGGCCGGCTGGCTCACCGCGCTGCACCGCTCGCACGCCCGGCTGGCCGCGCTCCGCCTGCCCGTCCAGTACGGCGGGGCCGCGGGCACGCTCTCGGTCCTCGGCGGGCGCGGCCACGAGGTGCCGCCCCGGCTCGCGGCCGCGCTGGAGCTCGCCGCGCCGGTCGTGCCCTGGCACGCCGACCGCACCCCGGTCGCCGAGCTGGCGTGCGCGCTGGGCGTCACCGCCGGGGCCCTCGGCAAGATCGCGACCGATGTGAAGCTGCTGGCCCAGACCGAGGTCGGCGAGGCCGCCGAGCCGTCGGCCCCCGGCCGCGGGGGCTCCAGCGCGATGCCGCACAAGCGCAACCCGGTCGGCGCGGTCAGCGCGCTGGCCTGCGTGCAGCGCGTCCCTGGGCTGGTGGCCTCCGTGCTGGACGGCATGCTCACCGAGCACGAGCGCGCCGCCGGGCCCTGGCAGGCCGAGTGGGAGACGGTGGGCGAGCTGCTCCGCCTGACCGGCAGCGCCGCCTCCTGGCTCCGCGAGGTCCTGGAGGGCCTGACCGTGGACGCCGCGCGGATGCGCGCCAACCTCGAACTGACCCTGGGCCTGCCGCTGGCCGAGAACGTCGTGGCGCGGCTCGGCGGCACGCCGCAGGCCCGCGAGCTGGTGGACGCCGCCTGCGCGCGGGCCTCCGCCGAGCGCCGCCCCCTGCGGGAGGTGCTGCTCGCCGACCCGCGGACGGGCCTGACCGAGCGGGAGCTGGACGCCGCGCTCGACCCGGCGCGCTCCCTGGGGTCGGCCGGCGTCTTCGTCGACCGCGCGGTGGAGCACAGCAGGGAGGACCGCTGACAGGCGGGTGGGGCGCGGGCGGAGGCCGCCCGCCCCGGCACCCGTTGACAACGTTGTCCGCAGGCCCCGCCTGCGCGATGATCGGAGCCGTGGCAGACAGCATCCGGGGACGTCCCACCATGAAGGACGTCGCCGCGGCGGCCGGGGTGGCGCTGAAGACGGTCTCCAGGGTGGTCAACGGGGAGCCCGGGGTCAGCCCGGAGACGGGCGAGCGGGTCGCCGCCGCCATCGAACGGCTCGGCTACCGGCGCAACGAGAGCGCCCGGGTGCTCCGCCGGGGCCGGACCGCGACCGTCGGCCTGGTGATCGAGGACGTCGCCGACCCGTTCTACTCGGAGATCAGCCGGGCGGTCGAGGACGTGGCGCTCCGGCACGGCTCGCTGGTGCTCAGCGGCTCGTCCGGGGAGGACCCGCGGCGCGAGCGGGAGCTCGTGCTCGCCTTCTGCGCGCGCCGGGTGGACGGGCTGATCATCGTGCCTGCCGGTTCCGGCCACGACTACCTGCGGCCCGAGCTCGACGCGGGCGTCGCCGCCGTCTTCGCCGACCGGCCCGGCGGGCTGGAGGCGGACACCGTGCTCTGCGACAACGTCGGCGGGGCGCGCACCGGGGTGGCCCACCTGATCGGCCACGGCCACCGCCGGATCGCCTTCCTCGGTGACCGCAGGGGCATCTTCACCGCCGACGAGCGCCTGCGCGGCTACCGCCGGGCGCTCGCCGAGGCGGGCCTGCCCGCCGACGAGTCGCTGGTCGCGCTGGGCCCTCCGGAGGAGGCGGGCGCCGCGCTGGAGCGCATGCTCGCCGCGCCCGACCCGCCCACGGCGGTGTTCACCGGCAACGGCCGCGTCACCGTGGCGGTGCTGCGCGCCGGCCGCCGCCCGCCCCTCGTCGGGTTCGACGACTTCGAGCTGGCCGACCTGCTGACGCCCGGCGTGACCGTGGTCGCCCAGGATCCCGCCGGGCTCGGCCGGACCGCCGCCGAGCTGCTGTTCCGGCGGCTGGCCGGGGAGACCGGTCCCGCCGAGCGGATCGAGCTCCCGACCCGCCTCGTCCCGCGCGGCTCGGGCGAGCTGCCGCCGTGACGTCCGCCCCGGGGCCGGCGTCCGGGCCGCGGTCAGGCCCGGGGGCGGGCGCGCGCCACGTGCTCCAGCATCTCCCCGAGCCGCCGCATGAACTCCTCGTGCTCGAAGGGCTTGACCATGTAGTCGTCGACGCCGGCCCGGAGCGCCTCCTCCCGGTCGTCCGGTTCCACCCTGACCGTCAGCATCAGCACCCCCACCCGGTCGCCGCCGGGCATCGCCCGCAGTCTGCGGCAGACCTCCGGACCGGACATGCCCGGCATCATCCAGTCGAGGACCACCGCGTCGGGCATGCGCCGGGCGGCCGCCTCCAGGGCGGCCCGGCCGTGGCCGGCCATGGTCACCTCGTGCCCGGCCCGCTTGAGCAGCAGGTCGATCACGAACTGGAGATCGACATCGTCCTCTACGACCAGAACGCAGGCCATCGCCTCACCCCGAAAACGCCCCTCGTCGGGAGATGCCCCGGTCCGCGGCGGCTATGCGTCCGCCGCGGTTCAGCCCTTCAGCGCCCCGGCCATCAGGCCGCGCATGAAGAACCGGCCGAGCAGCACGTAGACGACCATGGTGGGGACGGAGGCGAGCAGCGCGGCGGCCATCTGCTGGCTGTAGGGGACGGTCTGCGCCCCGGCGATGTTGTTCAGCATCACCGTGGTGGGCCAGCTCTGCGGCCCGGTCAGGAAGACGGCGAACAGGAAGTCGTTCCACAGCGCGGTGAACTGCCAGATGACCACCACGGCGAAGGCCGGGCCGGACAGCGGCAGCACCACCGACCGGTAGGTCCGCAGCATCCCGGCCCCGTCCACCCGGGCGGCCTCGACGAGCTCGTCGGGGATGGTGACGTAGTAGTTGCGGAAGATCAGCGTGCAGATCGGGATGCCGTAGACCACGTGCGCCAGCACCAGTCCGGGGATGCCGCCGTAGAAGACGCCGTTCAGCCCGGTGAGCTCGTTGAGGCCCACCAGGAGCTGGACCAGGGGGATCATGACGCCCTGGTAGGGGATGAACATCCCGAACAGGAACAGCGTGAACACCACGTCCGCGCCGGGGAAGCGCCATTTCGACAGCACGTAGCCGTTCATGGATCCGAGCGCCGCCGAGATCAGCGCCCCGGGTACGGCCAGCAGCACGCTGTTCCAGACGCCCGGCGCGAGCTTCTCCCACGCCACCCGCCACGGTTCGGCCGTCCACGTCTCCGGCAGCGCCCAGGCCCGCCCCGGGTCCGCCTCGGTCAGCGGTTTGAAGCTGGTGACCAGCAGCACGTAGACCGGGATCAGGAAGACGACGACGAAGGCGACGAGCAGCGCCAGCCGGGCCGCGCGGCCCCGCCTCGCCCGGCGCGCGGCCCGCGCCCCTGCCTCCCCGGCCCCGCGCTCGCGCGCCGGTGCGGCGGCAGCCGTCATGCCCGCCTCTCCTTCCGCAGCGACCAGACCAGGTAGGGGACGACGAAGACGCTCACCGCGATCACGATGTAGGCCGCGATGGTGGCGCCCTTGGCCGGGTCGTGCGCGTCGAAGACGGCGACCCACATGAACACCGCGGGCACGTCGGTGATGATCTGCTTGCCGGAGACCGCGACGATCAGGTCGAAGGCCTTCAGCGAGATGTGGCCGAGGATGATCAGCGCGGAGAGGGTGACGGGGCGGAGCAGCGGGAGCACGACGTGCCGGTAGACGCCCCACTCGGTGCAGCCGTCCACCCGCGCGGCCTCGCGCAGCTCCTCCGGGATGCCGCGGAACCCCGCCAGGAACAGCGCCATGACGTAGCCGGACATCTGCCAGACCGCCGGGACGGCCATGGCCGCCATCCCCCAGTCCGGGTCCCGGAACCACTGCCACTGCAGGAACTCCAGCCCCAGGCCGTCGAGGAGCCGGTTCAGCCCGACCGCCCGCTCCCCGGTGCTGGAGTTCATCAGCCAGCGCCAGACGACCCCGGTCGCCACGAACGAGATCGCCATCGGGAACAGGTAGATCGCCCGGAAGGTGCCCTCGCCCCTGATCCCCCGCTCCATCAGGAACGCCAGCAGCCAGCCCAGCACCAGCGCGCCGCCCACGAACACCGCCGTGAAGACGAGCGCGTGGTTCACCGACAGGTGCCAGCGCTGCTGCTCCCAGAGCCCGGTGAAGTTCTCCAGCCCGACGAAGCCCCCCTCGGACACCTCGTCGTGCTTGTCGGTCATCGCCAGCCGGAAGTTCCAGCCGAGCATGCCGTACACGAAGACCGCGATCGCCGCGATCGACGGCGCCACCAGCAGCAGCCCGGGCAGCCATCCGCGCACGCGCGTCACCGGGCACCACGGGCGGGTGCCCCGCCCCGCGCCCCGGCGGCGGGGGCCGTCCGCTCCTCCGGTACGGCCCGGCCCTCCTCCGGTGCGGCCCGTCCCGCCCCGGCCCGGCCGGCGTGTCCCGCGGGCGCCGGTCGGCGGGCCGGGCGCCGGAGCGTCCGGGCCGCGGGCCGCGCGCGGACGTCCAGGGACGTCATTGGCCGGAGTTCTTCGCCGCGTCGGCCAGCGCGGCCTGGAACGCGGCGACGTCCTGGGACTGCTGGAACAGGCCGACCGCCTCGTTGATCGCGGCGCGCCAGGCGTCGTTGACCGTGACGCCGTGCTGGATGGAGCCGGCCAGCTCGTTGCTCCCCCAGTCCTTCAGCGCGTCGGCGAGGTAGTCGGTGTAGAGCGAGGTGTCGGCGTCCTTGCGGGCCGGGATCGAGCCCTTCTTCGGGTTGAAGGCGTCCTGGCCCTCCTTGCTCGCGGCCACCTTGAGCCAGGCGATCGCCCCGTCCCGGTTGGGCGCGCCCCTGGGCAGGGTGAAGCTGTCCGACAGCCACATGAACGTGCCGGCGGTGCCGGGCGCGGGCGCCCAGTCGAAGTCGGTCTTGGAGGTCTTGCCGAGCCCTCCGTCGGGCGGGTTGTGGAAGTAGCCGTAGGCCCAGTCGCCCATGATGGTGAACGCCGCCTGGCCGTCGGCCACCTGCTTGGCGGCGGGCTGCCAGTCGTCCTGCGGGTCGGTGGCGTAGGACAGGATCGTCTTGTACGCGTTCAGCGCCTTGGTCATCGCCGGGCCGGACCAGTCCGCGTCCGCGCTCCACAGGGCGTTGTAGGCCCGCGTGCCGAGCGAGCCGAGCAGCACGCTCTCCAGCAGGTGCACGGCCGTCCACTCCGAGCCGAGCGCGAGCGGGATCCTGCCCGTCGCCTTGACCTTCTCCAGCGCCGCGACGAACTCCTCGATCGTCGCGGGCACCGTGCCGACGCCCGCCTCCTTCAGCACCGCCGGGTTGAACCACATGACGTTGGACCGGTGGATGTTCACCGGCACCGAGTAGATCTTGCCGTCCACACTGATCTGCTCGACCAGCTGCGGCGGCAGGACCTCCCGGAGCTTCAGCTCGTCGTAGAGGAAGTCGACCGGCTCCAGGTTCCCGGCCTTGATGTAGCCCTGCAGCTCGGCGCCGGCGTGGCCCTGGAAGGTGTCCGGCGGGGTGCCCGCCTGGAGCTTCGTGGCGAGCAGCGCGCGGGCCTTGTCCCCGGAGCCGCCGGCCACGGCCGCGTCGAAGAACGTCAGGCCGGGGTTCCGCTTCTCGAAGATCTCCCTCATGGCCTTCAGGCCGTCGGCCTCGCCCGGTCCCGTCCACCAGGAGAAGACCTCGACCTGCTTGCCGGCGCCGCCCTGGGGGCTCTGCGCCGCCCCGCCGCCACCGCCGTCACCGCACGCGGTCAGGGCGAGCAGGCCCGCCACGGTGACCGCGACGGCCGCCGTCCACCGTCGTCGCATGGCTTTTCCCGTCCCTTCGGGGTCGAGGATCGCTATGGCGCGCGCCGCCGGGCGCCGCGCGTTCTGGCCGCGGCGCCGCGCGCCGCGTTCCCCCGAGGTGACAGCGCTGCGTGACAACGTTGTCAGTACGGCTATCAACGCACGCGCGCCCTCCCCCGTCAAGAGGCGGGCGGACGGAGGCGGACGAGCGGCGCCGCCACCGTGCTGCCGGCGCCCCGGCACCCGGCCCCCGCGAGGGGCCCCGCGCGCCGGGTGTCCGATGGTGGACAGCCTCGGCCATGGCGGCCACCGGCCCGGCCGTTCACACTGCGGTCATGGCGGACACCTCACAGGACCCCGTTCCAGCACCCCGCGAAGCCCCGGACGCCGGCGCCCCCGGATCCGACGTGCCCGGGCTCGGCGAGCTCACCTTCTCCGACTGGCACGCGCACGCCGGCGAGCTGGCCGGCGTCGGCTTCCTCACCATCGCCCGCCGCCTGCCCGCCCTGGTCGCCCAGGCCGTACGGCTGGCATGGCTGGCCAGCCCCCGCGACACCGTCACCGCGATCGCGCTGAGCCTGCTCGGCGGCGTCTTCACCGCCTTCGGCCTGCTCGCCACGACCGGGGTGCTGACGGCCCTGTTCGAGGCGGGCCCCACCCCGGAGCGGGTCAGGGCCGCCCTGCCCAGCCTGGTCCTGGTGGGGGTGGCCGCCGCGCTGCGCGCGCTGGTGCAGGCGGGCGCCGGCTGGGCGCAGTCCCGGCTGGAGCCGCAGGTCAGCCGGGTCGCCGAGGAGCGCCTCTACGGGCTGACCAGCCGGGTGGAGCTGGCCTCCTTCGACGACCCGGACTTCCACGACGCGCTCCAGCGGGCCCGGGCCCGCGGCGTAGCCATGGCCGACCAGGTGGTCGGGACGGCGATCAACGTGCTGACCGCGGCGATCGGCATCGCCGCCACGGCGGGCGTGCTCGGCGTGCTCCACCCGCTGCTCCTGCCGCTGCTGGTGCTGGCCGTCCTGCCCGACGCCTGGGCGGCCGTCCGGGCGGCCCGCATGCGCTACACCACGATGTACCGGCTGATCCCCGCGGCCCGGCGCAAGTGGATCATCGCCGAGCTGCTCGCGGAGCGCGAGCCGGCGGCCGAGGTGCGCTCGTTCACCATGCGCGGCTTCCTGATGCGGATGTACGACGCGGTCTCCCGGGCCGAGCAGTCGGTCATGCTGGACCTGGCGCGGCGGCAGACGGTCACCCGGATCGTCGGGGAGGCGCTCGGCGGCCTGGGCACGGCCCTGGTCTACGTCGCGCTCGGCGTGCTGCTGGCGCTCGGGGCGGTGCCGCTGGCCGTGGCGGGCACCGCCGTGCTCGCGATCCGCTCCGGCCAGACCTACCTCGCCAACCTGATGTACGCCACCAACCGCCTGTACGAGGAGGGCCTGTACTTCACGGACTTCCTCGACTTCTGCGCCGCGGCGGAGAACCGGCTGGCCGGCGGGCGCACCGAGCCCGTCCCGGAGTCGTTCCGTCGCATCACCGCCGACGACGTCACGTTCACCTACCCCGGTTCCGACGCCCCCGCCCTGCAGGGCGTCTCGGTCCACCTGGACCGGGGCGAGGTGGTCGCGCTCGTCGGGGAGAACGGCTCGGGCAAGACCACCCTGGCCAAGATCCTGTCCGGCCTCTACGAGCCCGACGCCGGGCGCGTCCGCTGGGACGGGACGGATCTGGCCCGGGTCGATCCCGACCGGCTCCGCGAGCGCATCGCGGTCATCGCCCAGGACCACACGCACTGGCCGCTGACCGCCCGGCACAACATCACCATGGGCACCGACAAGGGCGAGCCCGCACTGGTCGCTGCGGCCGAGGTGGCCGGGGCCGACGAGGTGGTGGCCGGCCTGCCGCACGGCTACGACACCCTGCTGGACCGGCGCTTCAAGGACGGCCAGGAGCTGTCAGGCGGGCAGTGGCAGCGGATCGCGGTCGCCCGCGGCTTCCACCGGGACGCGCCCCTGCTGATCTGCGACGAGCCGACCGCCGCCCTCGACGCCCGGGCGGAGCACACGCTCTTCGAGCGCATCCGGGAGCACGCCGGCGGCCGCACCGTCCTGCTGATCACCCACCGGCTGGCCAGCGTGCGCTACGCCGACCGGATCTACGTGCTCGACCACGGCAAGGTCACCGAGGAGGGCACCCACGCCGAGCTCATGGCGCTCGGCGGCCTCTACGCCGAGCTGTACGGCCTGCAGGCGGAGGCCTACTCGGCCTGACCGGCCCTCCGGTCCCGCCTCCGGTTTCGCCTCCTCTCCCGCCGCCTCCCGGCTCCGTCCCCGGCGGAGGCGCGCCGCGGACGCCCCTCACCCGGTGCCCAGCACCGCCTGCATGATCTCCTTGGCGATGGGCGCCGCCACCCGGCCTCCGGAGCCGCCGCCCTCCACGAGGACCGCCACGGCCACCCGGGGCTCCCGCGCCGGGGCGAACCCGGTGAAGACGGCGTGGTCGCGGCCCGCGTTCTCCGCGGTCCCGGTCTTGGCGGCCACCTCGACGTCCGGGATCGCCGCGGCGCGGCCGGTGCCGCCCGGCCGGGTGACGCCGGTCATCATGGCGGTGAGCCGGGCCGCGTCGCGGCGGCCGAGCGCGCGCCTGTACCGGGACGGCTCCGCCTCCCGGACCACCGTGCCGTCGCCGAGCCGCACCTCCTGCACCAGGTAGGGGCGCATGAGCACACCGTCGGCGGCGACCGCCGCGGAGATCATCGCGAGCATGAGCGGGGTGGCCCGGTCGTCGAACTGGCCGAGCGCCGACATCGCGGTCTGCGCCCGGTCCATCCCGGCCGGGTAGACGCTCCGCGCGACCGGCAGGGGGATCGCGAGGTCCGCGGCGTTGAACCCGAACGCCTCGGCCTGCTCGCGCAGCGCGTCCTGGCCCAGCTTGACGCCGAGCAGCGCGAACGGGGTGTTGCAGGAGACCTTGAACGCGTAGGACAGCGGCGGCAGGCCGTTCCCGCAGGCCGACCCGCGGAAGTTGCGCAGCAGGGCGGAGGCGCCGGGCAGGCGGAGGACGGGGGGCGCCGCGACCTCCGTGCCCGGCCGGTAGCCGCCGGAGGAGAGCGCCGCGGCGGCCGTCACGATCTTGAAGACGGAGCCGGGCGGGTAGGTCCGCCGGATCGCCCGGTTCAGCAGCGGCCCGCGCGGGTCGGTCTGCAGCCGCCGGTCGGTCCGGTCGAGCTCGGCCGGGTCGGGGGTCGTGTAGGCGTTCGGGTCGTAGGACGGGTGGGACGCCATGGCCAGGATCGCGCCGGTGGCCGGGTCGAGCGCGACGGCGGCGCCGGGCCGGCCGGTGGTGCGCAGCCCCGCGTAGGCCGCCCGCTGCGCCCGCCCGTCGATCGTGAGCCTGACCGTGGCCCGGGCCGGCGTCCCGCCCATGATCGAGCGCACCGTCGCCCGCGGGTCGTTCCCCGACAGCACCGCGTCCTCGGCCTGCTCGACACCGGTGGCGCCGTAGAAGGACAGGTGGCCGGTGACCGGGGCGTGGACCGGGCCGCCGGGGTAGAAGCGCCGGTAGCGGTGGCGCCCGTCGGAGGGGCGGCTGGTCGCCACGACGGTGCCGTCGCGCAGCACGATCTCCCCCCGGGGCCGGTCGAACCGCGCGGTCGACGCGCGCTGGTTGTGCGGGTCCTCCCGGAGCCGGGCCGCCTCGAAGACCTGGATGTAGGTGGCCCTGCCGAGCAGCACGAACAGCATCACCCCGCATGCCACGGCGACGTGCCGCAGCGGGATGTCGATCCGCCGTGCGCGCGGTGCGGCCATGGGCCCCTCCCCGAGATCCGGCTACCGGTCTAGCAGCCGGCGCGGAAAGGGACCCCCGCCCCGCGGCAAAACCGCCGTACGGCGTGCCTCACCCGCCTCCCGGGTCCGTGAGGCCTCGGCCGTACCCCCCGTCTCCCACCCCGGGAGCCCGGCTCAGCCGGCGGCGGGGCACGGTGTCTCGGCGATCACGCCGCGGTAGTAGCCGATCTTGTTGCGGAGCGCGGCCTGCTTCTCCCGCAGGTTGGCGACCTGGGCCTCCACCCGGCGGTCGTGGGCCTCCAGCAGGGCGATCCGGTCGCGGATGGTGTGCTCGCCCTCCCTGGTCAGCTCCGCGAAGCGGAGCATCTCCGCGATCGGCATGCCGGTGTCCCGCAGGCACCTGATCATGCCCAGCCAGCCGATGTCCTGCTGGGTGAAGCGCCGCTGGCCGGCGGCGTTGCGGCCGACCCGCTCCAGCAGCCCGATCCGCTCGTAGTAGCGCAGAGTGTCGAGGCTGAACCCGGTCTCCTCCGCAACCTGTCCCGGCGTGTACACACTCGTGCTCATGCCCGGCAGCATCCCACCTGGAGCGGGCTCCAGGTCAAGCTCCCGGCCGCCGTGCGGCGCGCCGCACCGCCCCGCTTGACATGGAGTGGGCTCCAGCTTCCAGGCTGTGCCGTATGACGACGCACCACATCCCCTTGGCCCTGGGCACCATCCCGTTCGGCACCGCGGTGGACGACCGGACGGCGTTCGCGATCATGGATCGCTTCGCCGAGGCGGGCGGCGCGCTGCTGGACACCGCGAACAACTACCCCTTCTGGTACGACGGAGCGACCGGAGACGAGAGCGAGCTGACCATCGGCCGCTGGCTGGCCTCACGCAAGAACCGCGACCGGATGGTGGTCGGCACCAAGTGCGGCGCCCGGCCGACCGTCCCGGGCGACCGCACGCTCGGCTCTGCCGAGGGGCTGTCCGCGCCGGTGATCAAGGCGGCGATCGAGGGCAGCCTCCGCAGGCTCGGGACCGACCACGTCGACGTGTACTGGGCGCACATGGAGGACCGGTCGGTCCCGCTGGCCGAGACCGTCGGCGCCTTCGACGAGCTGGTCCGGGAGGGCAGGGTCCGCGAGGTCGGCGCCAGCAACCTCCCCGTCTGGCGGCTGGAGCGGGCCCGGAACGTGGCGCGGGAGAACGGCTGGACCCCCTACACCCACCTGCAGCTGCGCCACTCCTACGTCCGGCCCCGCCCGGGCGCCCCGCTGCAGTCCTCCGGGCACCGGGTGGCGGGCGACGAGACCCTCGACTACCTGCGCGAGGAGCCCTCCGTCACGCTGTGGGCCTACAACACCCTGATGAGCGGCGGCTACACCCGCGAGGACCGCCCCTTCGACGAGGCGTTCGACCACCCGGGCACCGACCGCCGCCTCGCCGTGCTGCGCGAGGTCGCGGCCGAGGTGGGCGCCACGGTGAACCAGGTCGTCCTGGCCTGGCTGATCGGCGGTTCCCCGGCCGTGGTGCCGATCGTCGGCGTGAGCGGCGTCGAGCAGCTGGACGAGGCGCTCGGGGCCCTGGACGTCAAGCTCGACGGCGAGCTCCGCGCCCGGCTGGACGCCGTCTCCTGAGGCGTCCGGCGGTTCCCGCCGGGCCCGCCGCCCGGGGAGCCGCCGGTCAGGAGGGGAGGTGGCCGGCGAGGTAGCGCCGGACCAGGAGCTTGCACTCGGCGATCAGCTCGGGGTCTCCCTCCGGAGCGGTCCGGAAGGCGAGCTTGAGCACGGCGTCGGCCGCCTCCACCGCCACGACCAGCGCGCGGTCCAGCTCCGGTCCCACCGGGGCACCGAGTACGTCGATGGTGATCGCCCGGAGGCGGTCGGCGACGACCACGTTGTTCTCCAGCGCGGCGTCGAGCATGCGCTCGGTGCCGCGCAGCGCCGGGCCTCCCGGCGTGGGCAGCACCTCGCCGAAGTCCATGACGGCGAAGCCGGGCGTGGAGCGCTTCATCGCGACGAACTCGTCGATCGCCAGGTCCACCATCTGGGTCCAGCCGGACAGCTCGGCGTCGCCGAGGCGGGTGGTGACCCGGTCGAGGAACGCCTCGAGGTTGCGCAGCGCGAGCGCGCGCACCAGCCCCTGCTTGTCCGGGAAGAACTGGTAGAAGGTGCCGATCGGCACCTCCGCGCGGCGCGCGACCTCCTTGGTGGTCAGCGCCTCGTATCCCACCTCGTCCAGCAGCCGGGCGCACTCGTCCAGCATGCGCTCGACCCGTTCCACGCTCCGCCGCTGGGCGGGGCGGCGGCGCAGCGTTCCCCCGGAGACGTTCGTCATCCCCTCATCATCCCCCATCGGCCCCTTCACCGAGCTAACATGAGCAGCACTCATACCACTGGAGGGTGCAGATGTTCCTCTGGGGCGCGGCGACGGCCTCCTACCAGATCGAGGGCGCCGTCGCGGAGGACGGCCGGGGCCCCTCCATCTGGGACGTCTTCTCCCACGAGCCCGGCCGCGTCGCCGGCGGCCACACCGGCGACACCGCCTGCGACCACTACCACCGCTGGCCCGAGGACGTCGCCCTCCTGGCCGGCCTGGGGGTCGGCTCCTACCGCTTCTCCATCGCCTGGCCCCGCGTCCAGCCCGCCGGGACGGGACCGGCGAACCCCGCCGGGCTGGACTTCTACGACCGGCTCACCGACGCCCTGCTCGCCGAGGGCATCGTCCCGGCGGCCACCCTCTTCCACTGGGACCTGCCGCAGCCCCTCCAGGACGCGGGCGGCTGGCTCTCCCGGGACACCGCCTTCCGCTTCGCGGACTACACCGCCCTGGCGGCCGACCGGCTCGCCGACCGCATCCCGATGTGGATCACCCTCAACGAGCCCTTCGTCCACATGGCCTACGGTTACGCGACCGGTGTGCACGCCCCGGGCCTGGCCCTGCTCACCGGCGCCCTGCCCGCCGCCCACCACCAGCTCCTCGGGCACGGCCTGGCCGTGGCCGCGCTCCGGGAGCGCGGCGTCCGGCAGGTGTTGATCACCAACAACTGCACCCCGGTCTGGCCCGCCTCCGGCGACCCCGCCGACCTGGCCGCCGCCGACGCCTACGACGTCCTGCACAACCGCCTGTTCAACGACCCGGTCCTGCTCGGGACCTACCCGGACCTGTCGGCGTACGGCACGGCGCTCGACTGCGTCCGCGACGGCGACCTCGACCTGATCTCCGCCCCGCTCGACGGCCTGGGCGTCAACTACTACAACCCCACCCGGATCGCCGCGCCCGCGGCCGGGGACCTCCTGCCCTTCGCCGACGTGCCGATCACCGGATACCCCCGCACCGCCTTCGGCTGGCCCGTCGTCCCCGACGGCCTGCACGAGCTCCTGACCGGACTGGCCGCCCGGTACGGCGAGGCCCTGCCCCCGGTCTACGTCACCGAGAACGGCTGCTCCCAGCCCGACGAGGTGGGCCCCGGCGGCGTGGTGGACGACACCGCCCGGATCGCCTACCTCGACGGGCACATCGCGGCGGTGGAGCGGGCGGTGGCCGACGGGGTGGACGTGCGCGGCTACTACGTCTGGTCGCTGCTGGACAACTTCGAGTGGGCCGAGGGCTACCACCAGCGCTTCGGACTGGTCCACGTCGACTTCGCCACCCAGCGGCGCACGCCCAAGGCCTCCTACCACTGGCTGCGCGAACGCATCGCCCTGCGGCGGGACCCCGGCCGCGCGTGACGCCGCCGGCGCCTCCTTCCCCGCCGCCGGTCCCGGCCCGGTCCCGCATCACCTCCCCGTGACGGCCCGGTCTCCCGTGACGGCCCGGTCTCCGGGGGCGGCATCGATACCGAATCTTCGCAATCACCGCCTTGAACCGCTTTCGATCACACCGGCATAGTGAGGCGAATCACAGCGCACCCGTCACGGCGCGATCTTCGGGGGTCGGCCGCCGCCCGTGACGGACGACCCTGCGCGGGAACGCGCGGAACTGGACACGATGGATGAGCACCCCCCAGCCGATCCGGACGAGGATCCTCAAGATCCTGCTGATCCCGTTCGCCGCCCTCGTCGCCATGTGGGGCTACAACGCCTACACCACCGTCCTGGAGGTCTCCGCTCTCGCGCAGACCCAGAGCCGGTGGCAGGAGGTCGGCTCCCCCGTCCGGGAACTGATCGAGGAGCTTCGGCGGGAGCGCCAGCTGACCGCCGAGACCGCCGGCCGCCCCGACCGGCGGGCGGTGCTGGCGGAGCAGCGGCGGACCACCGACGACACGGCCTCCGCCCTGCGTGAGCTGGTCGCCTCCATCGGCCTGGAGAACACCGCCGAGGAGAACTCCACCGGCATGCGGTCCCTGCTGGAGTCCCTGGGCGACCTCAGCGCGCTGCGCTCGGCGGCTGACGGCGGCCGGACGGCCCCGTCCGAGGTGATCGAGCGCTACGCCTCGCTCGTCGACCTCGCCCACCGGCAGCTCAACGCCGCCGACCTGCTCCCCGACGTGGCGTCCCACCGGATCGTCCGGGGACTGTCCTACTACTCGATCGTCTCCGAGCACCTGTCCCGCGAGCACGCCCTCGTCACCCTCGCGCTGGCCCGCGGCGAGATGACCACGGCCGAGCACACCGCCTTCGTCGCCGCGGCGACCGGCCGCAGGCTCATGCTCGCCGCCGCCGAGCGCGACATGGGCCCCGAGCTGCGGGCGCTCCACCGGGAGCTGGCGGCGGGCACCGCCCACCGGCGGCTCCAGACGGCCGAGGACCGGCTCCTCGCCTGGGACGGATCAGGCTCACCGCCGCTGGACGCCGCCGTGTGGAACCGGGACGCCGAGGCCGTCGTCTCCGCCCTCGACTCCAACGCCCGGCGGGAGCTGGCCCGCGTCACCGACAAGGGCGGCGACCTGCGGACCGCGGCCCTGCTCCGCATCGGCGCGGTCGTGCTCCTCGGCCTGTTCACCGTGGTCGTCTCGGCCGTGCTCTCCTACCGCTTCGGACGCTCCCTGGTCCGGGAGCTGCGGCAGGTGCGGGCCTCGGCCGCCGAACTGGCCGAGGAGCGGCTGCCCCGGCTGGTCGAGCGGCTGGCGGGCGGCGAGGACGTGGATCCGGCGGCCGAGACCCCCGAACCGGCGCCCACGCCGACCGCCGAGGTGGACGGCGTCGTGCGGGCGCTGTCGGCCGTCCGACGGACCGCGGTGGAGGCCGCGGTCGGCCAGGCCGTGCTCCGCAAGGGCGTCGGCCAGGTATTCCTCAACCTCGCCCGGCGGAACCAGGCCCTGCTCCACCGCCAGCTCACCCTGCTGGACGCGATGGAGCGCAGGACCGAGGACCCGCAGACGCTGGAGGACCTGTTCAAGGTCGACCACCTGACCACCCGCATGCGCCGGCACGCGGAGAACCTCATCGTCCTGTCCGGCGCCGCCCCCGGCCGCCGGTGGCGCGACCCGGTCCCGGTCCTCGACGTGGTGCGCGGCGCCGTGCTGGAGGTCGAGGACTACACGCGCGTCACGGTGCTGCCCATGCCCGGTGCCCCGCTGCTGGCCGGCAACGCGGTCACCGACGTCGTCCACCTGATCGCCGAGCTGGTCGAGAACGCCACGTCCTTCTCCCCGCCGGGCACCCCGGTCCACGTCCGCGGCTCGGCCGCCGCCCACGGCTTCGCGATCGAGATCGAGGACCGCGGCCTGGGGCTGGGCGGGGTCTGCGTCGACGAGCTCAACGGCAGGCTCGCCCGGCCGCCGGAGTTCGACCCGGCCGACAGCGACCGGCTCGGCCTGTTCGTGGTGTCCCGGCTCGCGGCCAGGCACGGGATCAAGGTCGTGCTGCGGCCCTCGCCCTACGACGGGGCCACGGCGATCGTGATGCTCCCGCTGAGCCTGCTGGCCGATCCCCGGACCCCGGCCGACGACGGCCCGGCCCCGCTGGAGGCCGCCGGCGGCGACCCCGGCGCTCCCGACGACCTCGACGGGCTGCCCGTACGGGTCCGGCAGGCCAGCCTGGCCCCCCAGCTGCGCCGCGTGCCCGGCCGGGAGCCGGAACGGGCGCCCGCTCCCCCGGCACGGGCGCCCGAGGAGGCGCTCGCCCGCATGTCCGCCATGCAGCGGGGCTGGCGGCAGGGCCGCACCCAGGCCGGAGCCCACGGCGGGGCGCGCGACGGCGCGCACGGCGACACGAGCGGTGACACGAGCGGTGACCCCCGGAACGGAAAGGAGGGCCATTGCGATGGCCGACCCCAGATCTGAGCTCAGCTGGCTGCTGGACGACCTCACCCGGCGCGTCCCCGGGATCCGGCACGCCGTCGTGCTGTCCTCCGACGGACTGGCCATGGGCGGCTCCCGCGACCTGACCCGGGAGGACACCGAGCACCTGTCCGCCATCTCCGCCGGCAGCCACAGCCTCGCTGCGGGCGCGGGGCGGCACTTCGGCCTCGGCGGCGTGCGGCAGACCATCATCGAGCTCGAGGGCGGTTTCCTGTTCGTCACCGCGGCCGGCCAGGGCGCGCGGCTCGCCGTACTGGCCGCGCAGGACGCCGACCTCGGCATGGTCACCTACGAGATGGCACTGCTGGTCAAGCGGGTCGGCGAGCACCTGTCCGCGCAGCCGAGGACGGCGGCCCCGGCGCCCGCCTGGAACGGGTCCCGGTCGTGACAGGGGACGACCCGGGACCGCTGATCCGGCTCTACGGGCTGACCGGCGGCCGCGCCCGCCCGGCCGGCGAGTCGTTCGACCTGGTCGCCGTCGTCACGACCGTCCACGTGCCCCTCGACCCGGTCGGGCTCGTCCCGGAGCACCTCGCCGTGCTGGACCTGTGCCGGCGGCCCACCCCGGTGGCGGACGTCGCCGCGCACCTTGGCCTGCCGGTCAACATCACCCGCGTGCTCCTGGCCGACCTGCGCCGCGACGGGCTGGTGGCCATCGACCGGCCCGGGCCCGTGGCGCAGACGATCACCGAGGACGTCTACAGGGAGGTGCTGCATGGGCTACGCAGGCTCTGAGCCCGCGACCGCCGATCCCGCGGTGGCGCTCAAGATCCTCGTGGCGGGCGGCTTCGGGGCCGGGAAGACGACCATGGTCGGCGCCATCAGTGAGATCCGGCCGCTGCACACCGAGGAACTGCTGAGCGCGCGCGGCGCCGGCGTGGACGACCTGCGGGGCGTGGAGTCCAAGGCCACCACGACGGTCGCGCTGGACTTCGGCCGCATCACCATCCGCGACGGCCTGTGGCTCTATCTGTTCGGCACGCCCGGCCAGGACCGCTTCTGGTTCATGTGGGACGAGCTGTCCTCCGGCGCGCTCGGCGCCGTCGTGCTCGCCGACACCCGCCGCCTGCAGGACTGCTTCCCCGCCGTGGACTACTTCGAGCAGCGGGCCCTGCCGTTCGTGGTGGCGGTCAACTGCTTCGACGGCGCCCGCCGCCACGACCCGGCCAAGGTACGGCGGGCGCTCGGCCTGGACGGGGCGGCGCCGGTCGTGATGTGCGACGCGCGGGAGCGCGAGTCGGTCAAGGAGGTGCTGACCACCCTGGTGGCCCACGCCGTCGGCGGCGCGTTCCCCGCCGCCTGACGGGCCCCCGGGTCGGCCCGGGAGACGGGTCGCCGGATGCGGGCCCGCGCCCGTACCGCGCCCCGGGTCCGCCTCCCGCCGGACCGCGGACGCGCGAGGCACGCCGGACCGCGGACGCGCGAGGCCGGCGGCGCCGGCCGCCGGCCTCGCGTATCAGTCGGGGTCAGGCACGGGTCCACTTCTGGTTGGCCGTGCCGGCGCAGTCCCACAGCTGGAGCCGCGCGCCGTTGGCGGCGTTGTTGTCCACCACGTCCACGCACCGGTTGGAGACCGGGTTGACCAGGTCACCGGCCGAGGTGAGCCGGAACTGCTGGGCGGCGTTGCCCTTGCACGGGTGGAGCTGGATCGGTGTGCCGTTGGCGGTGCCGGCGCCCGCGGCGTCCATGCACATGCCCATCGCGCTCACGGTGCCGTTGCTGTTGAAGGCCCACCGCTGGGCGGCGCTGCCGTTGCAGTCGTACATCTGCAGGCGGGCGCCGTCGACGGCGTTCGCGGCGGGGATGTCGATGCAGCGGCCGTTCAGCTTCGACTTCAGGGCGGAGGCGCCCCCGGAGCCGCCGGAGCCCCCGGACCCCTCATCGTTCCACGCGTGGACGCGGACGTAGTCGACCAGCATGGTCTGCGGGAACGAGGTGCTCGCGTTGGGGCTGCCCGGCCAGTTGCCGCCGACCGCCACGTTGAGGATCATGAAGAACGGGTGGTCGAAGACCCACCGGTTCCCCCGGATGCCGGACGGCGTGAGGCGGAAGTACTCCGACCCGTCCAGGTACCAGACGATGAGGTTGGGGGACCAGTCGACCCGGTAGGTGTGGAAGGCGTCGCCGAGCGGCGCGCCGATCGTGCGGCTCCCGCCGATGCCGCCGCTGCCGGAGTAGCCGGGGCCGTGCACGGTGCCGTGGACCGTGTTCGGCGCGCTGCCGACGTTCTCCATGATGTCGATCTCACCGGTGTTCGGCCAGTCGCCGCCGCCGAGCATCCAGAAGGCCGGCCAGATGCCCTGCCCCTTGGGGATCTTGATCCGGGCCTCGAAGCGGCCGTACGCCTGGCTGAACTTGCCCGCGGTCAGGATGCGGCCCGAGGTGTACTGGCAGGTCCCGTAGTGGCACTGGTAGTTGGACGGGTTCCCCTTGCGGGCGGTGATGGCCAGGTGGCCCTGCCCGTCGTGGTACACGTTCTGGGTGGAGTCGGTGTAGTACTGCAGCTCGTTGTTGCCCCAGCCGCCGCCGCCGATGTCGAACTTCCACTTGGACCCGTCGACGGGGGTTCCGGCGGCGGCGTTGAACTCGTCAGACCAGGTGACGGGGCCGATGGCGGCGGCTTCGGCCCGGTCGTCGCCCGTGGTGGCGCCCAGCGTGGTGGCGGTCAGGGCGAGGACCGCGGCCAGGGCCGCGAGAAGAGGCCTGCGTTTGCGCATGGGGGTGGTTCCGCTCTGTCGTCGTCGCGGGACGGGACCTCCCGGCCCGCCCGCGGTGGGGAGGAGCCGTCACGGTGGGGCGCCCGCCGAGAACACCGTGACGGCTGAAGTCACGAAGATGTAACCGCACCCCACAACCCCTGTCAATAAGAAACTTTATTTAAGGTTTATTTATGGTTGACAGCCCTGGTGGGACCGGGGGCGGGCTCGTACCGTCGGGTTCAGCGGCGGGAGGACCGGTCGCGCAGCAGGCGCTCGGTGTAGGCCGCCAGGCGGGCGGCCTCGCCGGGGTCGAGCGTCCGCAGGGACCTGTCCACCGGCCGGCCCCTGTCGACGGCGGTGAGCGGGTCTCCCGGCGGCTCGTCGATCCATCCGACGATCGGCCGGACCGCCTCGGGCACCGGACGGGCGAAGAGCCTTCCGAGTAGTCTGATCGAACCGCGCACCAGCGGGTTCCGGTGTCCGCCGGTCCCGCTGCGGGTGAATCCGGGATGGTAGAGGACGTAGCGCGCCCTGCTCCCCGCCCACTCGGCGAACGCCACACCGAGCAGGTCGTTCGCCCGGCCCGCCTGCAGCTGGGCGCGCACCTGGCCGTAGCGGCGCGTCAGCTGCGGATCCTCCCAGAAGATCCGGCCCGCGGTGTTCCCGACACCGGCGACATTGATGACCACCGGTGCGGGACTGGCGTCGAGCAGCGGGACCAGCCGGTGGCTGAGGAGATAGCGGCTCAGGTAGTACAGGGCGAAGGTGTGCTCCAGCCCCTCCGCGGTCTCTCTGCGCCCGGCGCTCACCCGGTTGGCGAACAACGCCAGCGCGTCGACGCTGCCGTGCCGCTCGAAGACACCGGCGACGACCCGTTCGACCTCGGATATCGAGGACAGGTCCGCCCGGACGAACCGCAGGTTCGGACTGCCGGCCCGTTCGAGCAGGGCGCGGCCCTTCGCCTCGCTGCTGCCGATCACGGTGACGCGGTCGCCCCGCGCGAGCCGTTCCAGGGCGGTCGCGCGGCCCATGCCGTCGGTGCCGCCGCTGATGATCACGGTTTTCGGCGTTCGGTCGGGCACGGGGTCCTCCACGGTCCGTAGGATCGCAATCGGCTGGACCAATCGTGGGACGCCCCCGTCGGCGGCGGAAAGAAGGCAGTTTCATGTCCGGTACGCACACCGGTGTTCCCTCCGTGCTGGCTCACGAGCTTCCCCGGCCGGTGCCGGCCGACGAACTCGCGGCGTGTCCCGTCGGGGACGTGTTCCGGCGGGTGGGCGACAAGTGGAGCATGCTGCTGGTGATCCTGCTCGGCGGCCGCCCGCACCGGTACAACGAGCTCCACCGCGCCGTCGAGGGGATCAGCCAGCGCATGCTGACCCGAACGCTGCGCGGCCTGGAAGCCGACGGGCTGGTGCGGCGCGAGGTGCACCCGACCGTGCCGCCCGCCGTCGAGTACAGCCTGACCCCGCTCGGGCGGACGCTGCTCGAACCGCTGTCGGCACTGGCCGACTGGGCGGTACGCCACGGGACGGAGATCGACGAGGCCCGGTCCCGGCACGCCGCCGGCTCCGGCGCGCCGAGTCCGTGAGACGCTGCCGGGGCGCGGCCGCGCCCCGTCAGAACATCGAGATGTGCACGTGGTCGATGTGGTTGGCGGTGTTGCCGCCGCGGTCGGACATCATGCGCCAGCCCGAACCGGTCCGCACGTCGTAGTACTTCTGCTGCCAGATGATGTACATCACGCCGAGCCGCGCGCCGTTGTCGATGGCCCACTGGGCCAGGCGGTCGCCGCGGGCCTTGGCCTCGGCGGTGGGCACCCGGCCGCCGGAGCTCATCATGAAGTCGCAGGCCCGGCCGCTGCCGTGGTCGCCGGGGTCGCCGGGGCGCAGGCAGCCGTAGCCGTACGGCATCGGGAAGTTCTGCAGCACCAGGTTGCGCATGGTGACCGTGCGGGGGGTCAGGCCGCCGTTCCCGGTGGGCTGCTGGAAGCCGTACTTCGCCAGGAGCCCCTCGATCCGGACACGGTCCTTCTTGAGCCGGGAGATGTCCCGTTCCAGCTCGGCGATCTCGGCCTCGGCCTTCTTCTCCGCCTCGTCCGCCCGCCTGATCAGCTCCTTGAGCCGGACGAGCTGGTTGGCGCGCTGGCCGGCCAGGTGGGACATGGTCGCGGCCTGGTCGAGGGCGAGCTCGGCGTCGCCCCGGAAGCCCAGCATGGCGGCGCTGTCCAGCGGACCGCCCATGTAGGCGGTCTGGGCGAAGCGGACCACGTCGGTCTCCGTGGTGGCCAGGGAGCGCTTGAGGCTCTTGGCGGTCTCGGTGGCCTTCTTGGCCTTGACCCGGGCGTCCTCCAGGGTCTGCACCTGGCCGCGGTAGCGCTTGTTGAGCCGGCTCGCCTCGGCGGTCAGCTTCTTCAACCTGGCCTCGGGGTCGGGGGCGGTGATCTGCCCGGCGCTCGCCCCCGCCATCGCCGGGGTCAGCAGGAGCGCCGCGAGCAGGACGCCCAGCACCGCCGGGCGGCTCGGTCGCACGCTTCGCTCACCTCCAGAGGCCCTTGCGGACGGAGCGAAACTATAGAAGACGATCTTCAAGCTCGCCACCGGAATGGTGGATTCCATACACCATTGATGAACTATCTACCAGGTCGCAACGTATGACCACAATTTCGGGCATGCCCGAACCTTCCAGCTAGGGGTCGGCCGGACGCGCCGAGGGGCGCACCACGAGGGTACGGCCCCGGAGGGCGACGCGCCCGGTGAGTGCGCAACCCCGCCCTCCGGTCGCAACCCTTGCCATGATTGACAGAACCTGGTTCGGTTTTCCCCGGCGGCGGGCCTTGTGGAGGTCCCTCCCGCGGATGACACTGTCCGAACAAGCATTAGTTCAGTTCATCGCCCCGGACCGCCCACCAGGAGGCAACAGACATGCGCCAGCACGACACGCTGTTCATCGGAGGCGACTGGGTGGCCCCGGCGGGCACGGCCACGATCGACGTCGTCTCGCCCCACACCGAGGAGGTCGTCGGCCGCGTGCCGGAGGGCACCGCCGCCGACATGGACCGCGCGGTGGCCGCGGCCCGCCAGGCGTTCGACCACGGCCCGTGGCCCCGGATGACCATGGCCGAACGGGCCGCCGTCGTGGCCAGGCTCGCCGACCTCTACGAGGCCCGCCAGGAGGAGATGGCTGAGATCATCACCGAGGAGATGGGCTCGCCCATCGCCTTCTCCAAGATGGCGCAGGTGCCCCAGCCGCTCGGCTTCCTGCGCTACTACGCCGAGCTGGGCCGGGAGTTCGCCGTCGAGGAGGACCGGCCCGGCACCTTCGGCCCGGTCACCGTACGGCGCGAGCCCGTCGGCGTGGTCGCCGCGATCGTCCCGTGGAACGTCCCGCAGTTCGTGATCATGACCAAGCTGGCCCCGGCCCTCGTCGCGGGCTGCACGGTCGTCGTCAAGCCCGCCCCCGAGACGCCGCTCGACTCCTACCTCCTCGCCGAGCTGATCAAGGAGGCGGGCCTGCCCGAGGGCGTCGTCAGCATCGTGCCCGCGGGCCGCGAGGCCGGCGAGCACCTGGTCTCCCACCCCGGGGTGGACAAGGTCGCCTTCACCGGATCCACCGCGGCCGGCCGCCGCATCGCGAGCATCTGCGGCGAGCAGCTCAAGCGCGTCAGCCTGGAGCTCGGCGGCAAGTCCGCCGCGATCATCCTGGACGACTGCGACCTGGCCTCCGCGATGGGCTTCCTGTCGATCGCGTCGCTGATGAACAACGGCCAGGCCTGCGTCGCGCAGACCCGCATCCTCGCCTCCCGCAGCCGCTACGACGAGGTGGTCGACGCGGTCGCCGCGATGGTCCGGAGCATGCCGGTCGGCGACCCCGCCGACCCGGCCACGGGCATCGGCCCGCTGGTCGCCCAGCGCCAGCAGGAGCGGGTGGAGAACTACATCAGGATCGGCATCGACGAGGGCGCCAAGCCGGTCGTCGGCGGCCTGGAGCGCCCGTACGGACGCGGCTGGTACGTCGCCCCGACCGTCTTCGCCGGCGCGACCAACGAGATGCGCATCGCCCGGGAGGAGATCTTCGGCCCGGTGCTGGCCGTGATCCCCTACGAGGACGAGGCCGACGCGATCCGCATCGCCAACGACAGCGACTACGGCCTGGCCGGCACGGTGTGGACCGCCGACGCCGAGCACGGCATGGAGGTGGCCCGCCAGGTCCGCACCGGCACCTACGGCGTCAACCTCTTCATGCTGGAGCCCTGCGCCCCGTTCGGCGGCTTCAAGTCCAGCGGCATCGGGCGCGAGATGGGCCCCGAGGGCCTGGCGTCCTACCTGGAGTACAAGTCCATCGCCCGCATGGGCTGACCCCGGGCCTTCTCGGCCCCCCTCGGGACCTCCCGGCCCGGTCCCGGACGCCCCGCGTCCCGCGGGGCCGGGCGGGGGGGCGGGACGTGCCGGTACGGCCCCGCGGGGCCGTACCGGCACACGCGGCCGGATGAGCGGCCCAGCGCGCCCCCGCGACGCTGGGCGACCGGCCGACTGCATGAAGTATGCCCCACGACCACCGGTTGGCGGCGGTTCGTGTCCCCTGGGCTTCTCCCGGCGGGTTTCATCCGTCCACCCTAGGTAGACGGCTTTCATCCGCGATCGGTTCGGAGATTCACCCGCGACCGTTCCGGGAGACGACCTCGAGGGTCTGGCGGGCGATCTCCAACTCCTCGTCCGTGGGGATCACCGCCACCTTCACCCGCGAGCCGTCCGCCGAGATCAGTCCCTTGCCGGCCGCGTTGAGCCCGGGGTCCAGGGCGATGCCGAGCGCCTCCAGACCGGCCAGCGCCCGCTCCCGGACCAGGGCGGAGTTCTCCCCGACACCGGCGGTGAAGGCGATCACGTCCACGGTGCCGAGCACCGCGTAGTAGGCGCCGACGTACTTGCGGATCCGGTGGCAGTAGACCGACAGGGCCAGCTCGGCGTCCGGGTCCCCCTCGGCGACCCGCCGCTCCACGGCGCGCATGTCGTTGTCGCCGCACAGGCCCAGCAGGCCGCTGCGCCGGTTGAGCAGCCCGTCGACCTCCTCGGTCCGCATCCTGGCCTCGCGGCGCAGGTGGACGAGCACGCCCGGGTCCACGTCGCCGCTCCGGGTGCCCATGACCAGCCCCTCCAGCGGGGTCATGCCCATGGAGGTCTCCACGCACCGCCCGGCGGCCACCGCCGAGACGCTGGCGCCGTTGCCCAGGTGCAGCACGATCACGTTGGGGTCCGGCCGGTCCGCCAGCCGCGCCGCCTCCCGGGAGACGTAGGCGTGCGAGGTGCCGTGGAAGCCGTAGCGGCGGATGCCGTACCGCTCGGCGGTCGCGCGGTCGATCGCGTAGGTCGCGGCGGCCTCCGGGATGGTGCAGTGGAAGGCGGTGTCGAAGACCCCGACCTGCGGCAGGTCGGGGCGGAGCCGCCGGGCGACCTGGATGCCCTCCACGTTGGCCGGGTTGTGCAGCGGGGCGAGCGGGACGAGCTTCTTGATCTTCTCGACCACCCGGTCGGTGATCAGCGTCGGCTCGGTGAAGGCCGTGCCGCCGTGGACCACCCGGTGCCCGATCGCGATCAGCTCCTCCGAGTCCAGGCCGAATCCCACCCGCTCCAGCTCGTCCGCGACGGCCCGCAGCGCCTGGCCGTGGTCGGCGACCGGGGAGCCCGCCTCTCCGATCCGCTCCACCGTCCCGGAGGCCAGGCGCACGGCCTCTCCCGCCTCCGCTCCCTTCGCCGGCTCCTCTCCCATCGAGAGCAGCCGGTACTTCACCGACGAGGATCCGGAGTTGAGCACCAGGATGTGCTTGCGCGTCATCGGGGATCCCCCTGGGCCTGGACGGCGGTGATGGCCACCGTGCTGACGATGTCGGTGACCAGCGCGCCGCGCGACAGGTCGTTGACCGGCTTGCGCAGTCCCTGCAGGACCGGGCCGACCGCGACCGCCCCGGCGGAGCGCTGCACCGCCTTGTAGGTGTTGTTGCCGGTGTTGAGGTCCGGGAAGATCAGCACGGTCGCCCGCCCCGCCACCTGCGAGCCGGGCAGCTTGGCCGCGGCGACCCGGGGGTCGACCGCCGCGTCGTACTGGATGGGGCCCTCGACCAGCAGGTCGGGTGCCCGCTCGGCGACCCTGGCGGTGGCCTCGCGCACCTTGTCCACGTCGGCGCCGCTGCCGGAGCGGCCCGTCGAGTACGACAGCATCGCCACCCGCGGCTCGACGCCGAAGCGCCGTGCCGTACGGGCCGAGGAGATGGCGATGTCGGCGAGCTGCTCGGCGTCCGGGTCGGGGTTGACCGCGCAGTCGCCGTAGACGAGCACCCGGTCGGCCAGGCACATGAAGAACACCGAGGAGACGATCGACGTGCCCGGGACCGTCCGGATGATCTGGAAGGCGGGCAGGATCGTGGCGGCCGTGGTGTGCGCGGCGCCGGAGACCATGCCGTCCACCAGGCCCCGGTGCAGCATCATCGTGCCGAAGAAGTTGACGTCGGTCAGCGCGTCCCGCGCCCGGTCGAGGGCGACGCCCTTGTGCGCCCGGATCCGGGCGTACTCCTCGGCGAAGTCGTCGCGCAGCGGCGAGGTCACCGGGTCGACCACCGCCACCCCCTCCAGGTCGAGGCCGAGCTCGGTGATCCGCCGCCGGACCGCCTCCTCCCGGCCCAGCAGGGTGAGGTCCACGATGCCGCGGCGGAGGAGGAGGTCGGCGGCCCGCAGGATGCGGTCGTCCCCGCCCTCCGGCAGCACGATGTGCCTGCGGTCGGCACGCGCCCGCTCCAGAAGCATGTGCTCGAACATCATCGGGGTGACCCGCTCGGAGCGGGCCAGCGCGATGCGGTCGGCGAGGTCGGCGGTGTCGACGTGCGCCTCGAAGTGGCCCAGCGCCGTCTCGATCTTGCGGGGGTTCTCCGCGGTGAGCCGCCCCTCCAGGTGGCCCAGCGTGGTGGCGACGGCGAAGCTGCCGGCCTGCGCCGACAGCACGGGCAGGCCGGGGGCCAGCCGCGAGGTGAGCTCCCGCACCCCCTCGGGGGGCACCTCGCCCAGCGTCAGCACCACGCCCGCCGGCCGTACGGTGCCCGCGGCCTCCGCCGCCGCGGCGGCCAGCAGCAGGTCGGCCCGGTCGCCGGGGGTGAGCAGCAGCGCCCCGTCCACCAGGTGCGACAGGAGCGTGGGGAGCGTGGCGCCGCCGAAGACGAACCCGTTCACGTCCCGGAGCAGCCCGTCGTCGTCACCCAGGACCTGCTTGGCCTCCACCGCCTCCGCCACCTGGGCCACGGTCGGCGCCGACAGCGACGGGTGCTCGGGGATGACGTAGTACGGCACCGGCAGGTCGGGTTCGACGGCCATGCCGGGCGGAACCCGGTTGGCGATCACCGCCAGGACCGTGCAGCCCAGGTCGGAGAAGACCTGGTAGCCGGTGCGCATCTCCCGCGCGATCTCGCCGGGCCCGTCGGCGTGCGCGCCCACCACCACGATCACCGGGGCGCCGAACTCGGCGGCGAGGCGGGCGTTGAAGGCCAGCTCGCGGGGGAGGTCGTCGGTGGCGAAGGAGCTGCCCAGCACCAGCAGCGCGTCGCACTCGTGCTCCATGGTGTGGAAGCGGGCGACGAGGCGGCCGATGAGCTCCTCGCTCCCGTGCCGGGCGTAGATCTCGGCCGCCTCGTCGGCGGTCACGCCGATCGACGAGGCCGCGGGGCGGTATCTGTCGTCGAGCAGTTCCGAGGCGTGCTCGCCCCGGGCGATCGGCCGGAACACCCCGGTCCGGCCGGCCCGGCGGGTCAGCAGCTCCATCAGGCCGAGCTCGACGATCTGCCGCCCGTCACCGGGGCCGAGACCCGCCACGTAGATGCTCCGCATGTGCGCTTACCCCCGCCTCGACCATTTGCCGTCCGTACCAGGACTAAACCATGGCCGCCCACCGCCCGATCCGGCGGATCAGGTCCGGCGTGGCGGCCGTTTCCGCGTGACCGTAACCGGGCTCGATCCACAGCTCCTTGGGGTCCCGGGCGGCGTCGTGGATCTGGTGCGGGTGGTCGAGCGGGAAGAACGTGTCGGCGTCGCCGTGCACGACGAGCAGCGGCACCGGCGAGATCCGCGCGGCCGCCTCGTAGGGCGCCAGCGGGAGCGGGTCCCACCCGCCCCGGGCGATCCGCGTCCGCTTCCCCAGCCGCGCCGCCAGACGCCCGGCCGGGTGCTCGATCGCCCAGTGGACCTGCCGCATCGGCCGGGTGCCGCGGTAGTACCAGCGCGCGGGCGCGCTGACCGCGACCACCCCGTCCACCCCGCGCAGGAGGGCGGCCTGGCGCAGCGCCACCGCTCCGCCCATGGAGAACCCCATGGTCACCACCCGGGAGTAGCCGGTCACCCGCGCGTGCCGCACCGCCGCGTCCAGGTCGTGGATCTCCAGGTCCCCCACGGTCGTCTCGCCGCCGGAGCGGCCGTGCCCCCGGAAGTCGAACGCGATCACGCCGCCGAACCCGCTGAGCACGTGGACGATGCGCCGGGTGGTGCGGGAGCGGAACGATCCGGTGAAGCCGTGCGCCAGCACGATCGCGAGGTCGCCGTCGTGCCGCGGCGGGGTGTGCGCGGCGTCGATCCGTACGTTGTCCCGGGTCCTGAGCATCACGGGGAAGGAGGGGGCGAAAGACATGGGGCGAGCTTAGGCGCCGCCCCACCCGGACCGCGCCCCGCCTCCGCCCGGCCCGCCGCCGGCCTCCACCTGCCCGCGAGCGGCCCGGACGCGGTCGGCGGCGGACCCGCGTCCGGGGTGCCGGACGGGTGCCGGCGGGTGGCGGCGCGGTGGTCCTCCGGGTTTCCGGAGGGTGAACGGGAAGGGCAGGGGGCCGAGAACGCGTTGAAGAAGGCTGGAATCAACTAAAATAATGCGGCCGCACGTCCGCGGTCAGCCCCACGACCACAGAGTGAGACTTCAACATGCCCTTGAACAGCCGCGACGACCTGCGGAACATCGCGATCATCGCGCACGTCGACCACGGCAAGACCACTCTCGTGGATGCCATGCTCTGGCAGTCGGGAGCCTTCCGGGCCAACCAGGACGTCGACGACCGTGTCATGGACTCCAACGACCTCGAGCGCGAGAAGGGCATCACCATTCTCGCCAAGAACACCGCCGTCCGGCACGGTGACATGACCATCAACATCATCGACACCCCCGGCCACGCCGACTTCGGCGGCGAGGTCGAGCGCGGCCTGTCGATGGTGGACGGCGTCGTGCTGCTGGTGGACGCCTCCGAGGGTCCGCTGCCGCAGACCCGGTTCGTGCTGCGCAAGGCGCTGACCGCCAAGATGCCGGTCATCCTCTGCATCAACAAGGTCGACCGCCCCGACGCCCGGATCAAGGAGGTCGTGGACGAGGTCTACGAGCTCTTCATGGACCTGGACGCCACCGAGGACCAGATCGACTTCCCGATCGTCTACGCCTCGGCCAAGGCCGGCCGCGCCTCGCTGAACCGTCCCGAGGACGGCGGCATGCCCGACTCCGAGGACCTGGAGCCGCTCTTCGAGGTCATCAAGGAGACGATCCCGGCCCCGGTCTACGACCCGTCCGCGCCGCTGCAGGCCCACGTCACCAACCTCGACTCCTCGACCTACCTGGGCCGGATCGCCCTGCTCCGCGTCCACCAGGGCGTCATCAAGAAGGGCCAGCAGGTCGCCTGGTGCAAGACCGACGGCACCATCGAGCGCGTCAAGATCAGCGAGCTGCTGATGACCGAGGCGCTGGAGCGCAAGCCCGCAGAGCAGGCGGGCCCCGGCGACATCATCGCGATCGCCGGCATCCCGGACATCATGATCGGCGAGACGCTGGCCGACCCCGACGACCCGCGCCCGCTCCCGCTGATCACGGTGGACGAGCCCGCGATCTCGATGGTCATCGGCACCAACACCTCGCCGCTGGTCGGCAAGGTCAAGGGCGCGAAGGTCACCGCCCGCATGGTCAAGGACCGCCTGGAGAAGGAGCTCGTCGGCAACGTGTCGCTGCGCGTGCTCCCGACCGAGCGCCCCGACGCCTGGGAGGTCCAGGGCCGCGGCGAGCTGGCGCTGGCCATCCTGGTCGAGCAGATGCGCCGCGAGGGCTACGAGCTGACCGTCGGCAAGCCGCAGGTCGTCACCAAGATGATCGACGGCAAGCTGCACGAGCCGGTCGAGCGGCTGACCGTCGACTGCCCGGAGGAGTACCTCGGCGCGGTGACCCAGCTGCTGGCCGTGCGCAAGGGCCGCATGGAGCACATGACCAACCACGGCACCGGCTGGATCCGGATGGAGTTCGTGGTCCCGGCCCGCGGCCTGATCGGCTTCCGCACCGAGTTCCTCACCGAGACCCGGGGCACCGGTCTGGTCCACCACGTCTTCGAGCGCTACGAGCCGTGGTTCGGCGAGCTGCGCACCCGCAACAACGGCTCCCTGGTCGCCGACCGCTCCGGCCCGGTGACCGCGTTCGCCATGCTCAACCTGCAGGAGCGCGGCGTGCTGTTCGTCTCGCCGGGCACCGAGGTCTACGAGGGCATGATCATCGGTGAGAACTCGCGCTCCGACGACATGGACGTGAACATCACCAAGGAGAAGAAGCTCACCAACATGCGCTCCTCCACGGCGGACGAGACCGAGAAGGTCATCCCGCCGCGCCAGCTCTCCCTGGAGCAGGCGCTGGAGTTCATCCGCGAGGACGAGTGCGTGGAGATCACTCCGGAGGCGGTCCGCATCCGCAAGGTCGTGCTCGACGCGGCCAGCCGGGCCCGCACCGCCGCCCGCGCCAAGCGCGGCGGCTGACCGCCCGCGGCGGCCGGTCCTCGGTGAAGGGGCGGGTGCCCTCCCGCACGGGAGGGCACCCGCCCCTTCCGCGTGTTGCCCTGAAACTTCCACGCGTTCCCCTAAAACCCTTTTGTCCCCTATAGGGGATATCGAGGGCATTGCCGGCGACTCCTGAGGTATGGAGACAGGCGAGCTCTCTGCTCCGCCCCGTGCCGCCCGGGCGAAGGTCGCGGAGGACCACGACGGGCCGCCCGGGACCACCGAGGACCGCGGAGGGGACCGCGAAGGGCCACGCCGGGCCGCCGAGGACCGCCGAGGACCGCGGAAGGCGGAGCGCAGCCACGACACACGGGGGAAGTCCATGCTTCGCACACCGCATCTGGCCCTGGCCGCCACTCTGGGCGCGGGGGCGCTCGCCATCGGCCCGGCGACCGCGACGTCGCCCCAGCCGCCCGACGCGCCGATGCCGACCGACACGGCGGGACGGGATCCGGCCCCGGACGACACCGCCGACGAGGTCGCGCCGACCCCGACCGGCGAGGACGAGTCGCCGGCTCCCGGGGGCTCCCCCTCGCCGGCCGGGACGGACCAGGGCGGCTCCCCCGGGGCCGCGGGCGCCTCGGCCCAGGCCGAGCTGAAGGACGTGGACGGCAAGTCCGTCGGCTCGTTCAGCGTCGAGGAGGAGAACGGCAGGTCCGTGGTCACCGTGACCGTCACGGGGCTGCCCGCCGGGTTCCACGGCTTCCACCTGCACGGCAAGGGCGTGTGCGATCCGGACGCTGTCGACCCCGCGACCGGCAGCCCGTTCGCCGACGCGGGCCCGCACCTCAGCTTCGAGTCGGCCTCCCACCCCGACCACAACGGCGA
This sequence comes from Planomonospora alba, assembly GCF_039534085.1. NCBI lineage: Bacteria > Bacillati > Actinomycetota > Actinomycetes > Streptosporangiales > Streptosporangiaceae > Planomonospora > Planomonospora alba. The sequence goes on along the minus strand of NZ_BAAAUT010000008.1, from coordinate 115,999 downwards.
CATGCCGGACCTGCTGGTCGACCGGAACGGCGGCGGGACCGCCTCCTTCGTCACCGACCGCTTCCGCGTCGACCAGCTCCTCGACGCCGACGGAACCGCCGTCATCGTCCACGAGAAGCCCGACAACCAGGCCAACATCCCCGACCGCTACAGCCACGGCGGGGACACGGCCAGCCCCGCCCCCGGCGGCCGGGTCGGCCCCGACGCCGACTCGCCCCGCAAGGGCCCCGACGCCGAGACACTGGAGGCCGGCGACTCCGGCCGGCGCATCGCCTGCGGCACGATCGCCCGGCGCTGACTCCGGTCATCACGCGCCGACCGGCGTCTTCACCCCCTCGCCTGCGGCACGATCGCCCGGCTCCGCCCCCTCGGCGCCGCCCTCCGCCCGGGAGGGCCGCCTCCGGGCCCCGGTGACCGCCGGGGCCCGGAGCACGCCCGAGGACGTACGGCCGGCCCGGCGCCCCGGCCCGGCGCCCCGGCCCGGGCGGAGACCGGGGCGGACCCTAGTCTCCGGGGACGTGCGCGGTCAGCCACTCCACCAGCGGGGCGAGGTCGCGCCAGACGGCGCGGACGCGCTCGACGACCTCGGGGGTGTGCACCCAGGGTTCGGGCTCGAACCGGCGGCCCGCGTACAGGGAGCGGTGCCGCAGCAGCTCCAGCCGCGGGTGGTCCTCCGGGAACCCGCGGGGCCGGGTCTTGAGCCGGTCGCCCTCGATCGTGTGGCCCGCGGCGCGGATCTCGCCGACGATCCTCGCCAGCGGGACCCCGGTGATCTCCTCGTCCACCGCCTCGCGGTAGCGGGCCAGCCGCTCCCCCTGGACGGAGTAGGTGCCCGCCCCGGCGTAGAGGCCGGCGGCGTCGAGCTGCACGTAGTAACCGGTGGCCTCGCCGGTCGCGGCGAAGGCCCCCTGGTGGGTCTTGTAGGGCGACTTGTCCCGGGCGAAGCGGACGTCGCGGTAGGGCCGGAACAGGTGCACCGGGCCGAACTCCGCCTCCAGTTCCTCCCCCAGCGCGGCCATCGGCGCCCGCACCGCCTCCTCGTAGCGGGCCTTGTGCCGCGTCCAGTAGATCTTGGAGTTGTCCGCCTCCAGGCCCTCGTAGAACATGAAGGCCTCGTCCGGGAAACCGCTGAAACTCATGTGCCCCATGGTCTCAGCGGCCGCCGACGGAAACCGGCCGTTCCACCGGCGCCCGGCCGCCGGACGCCGGCCGACGACCGGCGGCCGACCGGGGGCGCCGGTCACCGCCTGAGGTAGGCCTGACCGGGCGTCAGCGCGCGGCCGTACAGCTCCGAGAGCGTCACGGACGTGTAGCCCCTGGCCGCCAGGTCCTTCAGCAGCCGGGGCACGGCCTCGACCGTCTCACGGTGGATGTCGTGCATCAGCACGATGGATCCGGGCTCGGCCGCCCCCGCGCGGCGCAGCAGGGACGGGCCGTCGCGCTCCAGCCAGTCGAGGGTGTCGACGTTCCACAGGATCTGGGCCAGTCCCTCGCGCCTGCTCGTCGCGGCGACCCGGTCGTCGGTGGCGCCGTACGGCGGGCGCATGAAGACCATCCGCACCCCGGTGACGCGCCGCACGGCCTCCTGCGTCCGGCGCAGCTCGTCGGCGATCCCGTCCTCCGGCAGCGCGGCGAGGTCCGCGTGGCTCCAGGAGTGGTTGCCCAGCTCGTGCCCGTCGGCCACCATGCGGCGCAGGTCCCTCCCGTCGCCGGCGGCGACCGTCTCGCCGATCACGAAGAAGGTCGCCCGGGCGCGGTGTTCGGCGAGGGTGTCGAGCAGCGACGCGGTGTGCTCGCCGGGGCCGTCGTCGAAGGTGAGCGCCACGCACCTGGCCGTCGCGCAGTCGATCCTGCGCGCCGGGGGCGGGACGGGGAACCCCCTCCCGGGCCACTGCGGCTGGATCTCGATGAGGTTCCCGGAGAGCGTCTCCGGATCCGGCGGCGGGGGCGGGACGGAGGGGGCTCCGATCCCGAGCAGCACCGCCAACGGCGCGATCCACACCCGCATACGTCCTCCCGGAAGCAGCGCGGCGGTCAGGAGGGCCCCTGCGCCGCATCCCTTCGCAAGACCTTGGCCAGTCCCTCCCACCAGAGCGGGACGTCGGTCTGCAGCTCGGCGTATCTGCGCGCCACCCGAATGGCACATCCTGTCGGATCTGTACCCAGATGCCGCTGTCTCACCTGCCCCTCCTGCCACCGGTAGAAGCCATCCCGGAAGCGGACGACCAGGCCGAGCCAGACGGAGAGCGTGACTCCGTCCCCGATCTCGCAGGCGTCGGTGACACCGAGTCGGGCCAGCTCCGCGCGGAGAGCGGCCACCGCGCCCTCCCGCTCACCCACGGCGGCCCCTCCGGTCCGTACGCGGCGGGACGAGGGGAGCGGGGCGAGACGGATCCGGCGCGCCGGTCAGGAGTCTCCGAAGTCGCATGGAGCAATCATGCTGCTACCCACAGTCAACGGAAAAGGCCTTCGGGGTTATTGGTCGGGGGTCTCCCGGGGCTCCGTGACGACCATCACGAACCGCAGCGGCCCGGAGCCCTCGTTGGCGTACCGGTGCGGGCGGTCGGCGCTGAACAGCACCGCGCCGTCGGCGCCGATCACGTGGCTTCTGCCGTAGACGGTGAGGGTCAGCTCCCCCTCCAGCACGGTCAGCATCTCCCGGGTCCCGGGAGGATGGGCGTCGCCGTCGTGGTGGTCGCCCGGGGCCAGCCGCCAGTCCCACAGCTCCAGGATCGCGGGCGCGTCGGTGCCGACCAGCAGGCGCGCCGCGCTCGCCCGGCCGTGCGCGAAGGTCACCACGTCGGAGGGGTTCACCACCCGCACCACGGGCGTGTCGGAGACCTCCACCATCCGGGCGACCGTCACCCCGAGTGCGTCCGCGATGCGGGTGAGCGTGTTGATGCTGGGGTTGGTCCGCCCCTGCTCGACCTGGACCAGCATCCCCCGGCTCACCCCCGACCGCGCGGCGAGCTCGTCGAGCGTCATCTGCCGGTGCGCCCGCTGCGCCCGGACGTTGTTGGCGATGGCGGCGGTGATCGTCTCGGGGTCCATGAGTGCAGTCTAGTGAACTTCATGTACAGTCTAGTGCGCTCAATGTACTGTACTAAGAGTGCATTCAAATGAACCGAGGTGAACGATGACGGCGGTTGTCCTGGCCACGGCCAGCGCACTGGTGTACGGCACGGCGGACTTCTTCGGCGGGCTCGCCACCCGGCGGTCACGGGTGCTGGCCGTGGTCGTGCTCTCCCAGCTGGCCGGGCTGGTCCTGGTGGTCGCGGCGCTGCCGCTGCTGCCCGGGTCGCCCAGCCCCGCGGCGCTCGCCTGGGGCATGGCCGCCGGGCTGGCCGGGGCCGCGGCGCTGGTGCTCTTCTACCGGGCGCTCGCCACCGGCGTGATGTCGGTCGTCGCCCCGGTCACCGCGGCGACCTCGGCGGCGCTGCCGGTGCTGTTCGGCCTGGCCGCCGGAGAGCGCCCCGAGCCGATGGCGCTGGGCGGCATCGCGCTCGCGCTGGTGGCGGTGGTCCTGGTCAGCCGCGACTCCTCCGCGCCCGCCGGGGGCACCGGCGGCTACGGCCCGGTCCTGGCCGCCCTGGCCGCCGGCGCGGGCTTCGGCTGCTTCTTCATCCTCATCGCGCAGGGGCCCGGTGACAGCGGCCTGTGGCCGCTGGTCGGCGCCCGGCTGGCCTCGGTGACGCTCATCGCCCTGCTCGCCGTGGCCACCCGCCGCACGCTGCGGCCCGGCAGCGGCGGCGCGCTGCCGATCATCATCACGGCCGGGGCGCTGGACATGGTGGCCAACATCCTGTTCGTGCTGGCCGGGCAGCGGGGCATGATCGCGCTGGTCGGAGTGCTCGCCTCGCTCTATCCGGCGAGCACGCTGGTGCTGGCCCGCTACGTGCTGGGGGAACGGCTCAACGTCGTCCAGTCGGCGGGGATCGGCGTCACCCTCGCCGCGGTCGCCCTCATCGCCGCGGCCTGACGCCGGAGGCCGGCCGTCCGCTCACGGTGGCCCGACGCCGGAGGCCGGTGGAGCCCGGCGGCGCCCTACGCGGCCTGGCGCTGCTCCGGCAGCCGCACCGCGCCCTCCTCGTGGGCGTAGTCGGCCAGCATGGTGCGGAGCTGGCGGCGGCCGCGGTGCAGGCGGGACATCACCGTCCCGATGGGGGTGCCCATCCGCTCGGCGATCTCCTTGTAGGCGAACCCCTCGACGTCGGCGAGGTAGACCGCCACCCGGAAGTCCTCCGGCAGGGCCCGCAGGGCGTTCATCACGGCGTTGTCGGGCAGCTGCTCCAGCGCCTCGGTCTCGGCCGACTTCAGGCCCGTGGAGGTGTGCGACTCCGCGGCGGCGAGCTGCCAGTCCTCGATCTCCTCGGTGGCCGACAGCTTCGGCGAGCGCTGCTTCTTGCGGTAGTCGTTGATGAAGTTGTTGGTGAGGATCCGGTGCAGCCACGCCTTGAGATTCGTGCCTTCACGGAACTGGTGGTAGGAGGTGAACGCCTTGGTGACGGTCTCCTGCACCAGGTCCTCGGCGTCTGCGGAGTTTCGGGTGAGACGCATGGCGGAGGCGTACAGCTGCCCGGTCACCGGCACGACGTCGCGTTCGAACCAGTCCTGCCGCTGCTCGTCGGTCATCGAGATCATGTCATCCCCCTTGTGTTCTTCCCCCCGCGACCGTCCTCTCCGGGTGTGGGCACACCCTTCCCGACGGTCCGGCTCATGCTCCCATCGGCTCCGTAAGAGGCTCGTTAAGGATTCCGCACGGTCGGGAGGAGGTCTGTCGACGTCCGTGCCGCGGGCGGAGGCGACACACCCTGCAGCCGAACAAGTCTCGTTATCGTAACATCTCCCGCTCTGTTTGACAGAGAATGTGTCTGGTGTCACATAAGGGCAGGTAGAGATACCTTTAAGGGCATGCGATACGTGGACCGCCATGACCCCGAGACCCGCGCCTGGGTGGCCGAGGCCGTCCGCCTCGTCGAGGCCGACGCCAACCGCAGCTGCGACACTCATCTCCACGTCTTTCCGCTTCCCGCGCACTGGGGAGTAAACCTCTACCTGAAGGACGAGTCGGTCCACCCCACCGGTTCACTCAAGCACCGCCTGGCCCGTTCGCTGTTCCTGTACGGCCTGGCCGGCGGCTGGATCGGCCCCTCCACCACGATCGTGGAGGCCTCCAGCGGCTCGACCGCGGTGAGCGAGGCCTACTTCGCCCGCCTGCTCGGGCTGCCCTTCATCGCGGTGATGCCCGCCTCGACCTCACCGGAGAAGATCGCGCTGATCGAGTTCTACGGCGGCAAGTGCCATCTCGTGGACGACCCCCGCACGATCTACGCCGAGTCCCGCCGGCTGGCCGCGGAGACGGGCGGGCACTTCATGGACCAGTTCACCTACGCCGAGCGGGCCACCGACTGGCGCGGCAACAACAACATCGCCGAGAGCATCTTCAACCAGATGGCGATGGAACCCCACCCCGAGCCCGCCTGGATCGTGGTCGGCGCCGGGACCGGCGGCACCTCCTCCACCATCGGCCGCTACATCCGCTACCGCCGCCACGCCACCCGGCTCGCCGTCGCCGACCCCGACGGGTCGGCCTTCTACCCCTCCTGGTGCTCCGGCGACCCGGAGGTCACCGCCGCCGGCTCCCTCATCGAGGGCATCGGCCGCCCCCGGGTCGAGCCCTCCTTCATGCCCGCCGTGATCGACCGCATGATCCAGGTCCCCGACGCCCGGTCCATCGCCGCCATGCGCTGGGTCCGCGAGGTCACCGGCCGCGACGTCGGCGGCTCCACCGGCACGAACGTGGCGGCGGCCGTGCAGATCATCCGCCAGATGCGGGAGGCGGGCGAGCGGGGCAGCGTGGTGACGCTGATCTGCGACGGCGGCGAGCGCTACCGCGGCACCTACGACGACGACGCCTGGCTGGCCGAGCACGGCCTGGACATCGCTCCCCACCTGGAGGACCTGCGCGCCTTCCTCACCGCACCCTGAGGACCGCGGGCCCGGCGACCGCTCAGGAGGTCGTGGCCGGATCGACCCCGAAGATCTTCGCGAGGTCGTCGAGGATGACGTGGGCGCCCTGGAGGCCGACGGCCGCCATCCAGGTGGTGTCGTCGACCACGTGCTGCTCGCCCTTGAGCTTGCCCCAGAGCGGGTTGGCCTGGAACTTCTCCTGGACCGCCTTGACCTCCGGGTCGTCGTAGGCGACGACGAAGATGTGGTCGGCGTCGAGCTGCGGGATGTTCTCCTCGCTGATCGGCACCATGATCGTCTCAGTGGTGGTCGGCTGGCCCTCGGGGCGCGGGAACCCGACGTCCTTGAGCACCAGGCCGGAGTAGGAGTTCTCCACGTACAGGCGGACGGTCGGCTCCCCGGCGAAGCGGGCCACCGAGACCGTGGGCATCTCGCCCTCCTCGGCCTTGATCGCCTCACCGATCTTCGCGGCGCGGTCCTTGTACTCCTTGAGCCGCGTCTCGGCGAGCTCCTCCTTGCCCAGGGCCTGTCCCATCAGCCGGAGGTTCTCCGGCCAGATGGCGCCGGTGGTCTCGCTGAAGACGGTCGGCGCGATCCGGGCGAGCTTGTCGTACAGGGCCTCGTGACGGATCTTGGCCGAGACGATCAGATCGGGCTTGAGCGCGATGATCTGCTCCAGGCTCGGCGCCTCCAGGGTGCCGACCACCTCGGCATTGCGCGCCTGGTCCATGACCGGCGCCAGATAGCCGGGCAGCTCGTCGTCGATGCCGCGGTAGACGGTGTAGCCGACGACCTCGGTGTCCAGCGTCAGCACCGCGTCGACGAAGCTCTGGTCGAGGGCGACGACCCGCTTGGGCTGGGCCGGGATCTCCGTCTCGCCCATGGCGTGCTTGACGGTCCGGGGGAAGGCCGCGGTGCCGCCGCCCGCCGTCGGCGCCGCGCCCGCCGTACCGCTCCCGGCCGCGGGGGCGTCCGACCCGCAGGCGGCGAGCCCGAGAGACAGTACGGCTCCCGCCACCGTCATGGTCAGAGCACGCAAAGCTCTCATCTGACGATCCTCTCACGAAGGTATGCCTAACCTCATTTAGCTTAGGCATGCCTAAACTGACATACTCGGAACGGTCAAGCAACTGAGAGGGGCACCGGTGAGCACAGCGGTAGCCGCGGCGCGCACGCCCTCGCCCGGCGGTCCCCGGGCGCCCCGGCGGGACGGCGGGCGGCGGGGGCGCCGGACGCTGGTCCTGGCCTGCCTGCTGGCGACGCTCGCGGTGGCGGCCGTGCTGAGCGTGACGGTCGGCGCGAAGCCCGTCCCGCTCGGTGACGTCTGGCACGGGCTGACCGGCCCGACCGGCACCGAGAACGACATCATCGTCCGTTCCCTGCGCGTCCCCCGGACCGCCCTCGGCATCCTGGCGGGGGTGGCGCTCGGCGTCGCGGGCGCGCTCATGCAGGGCCACACCCGCAACCCCCTGGCCGACCCCGGCCTGCTCGGCGTCACCCAGGGCGCGGCGTTCGCGATGGTGGCGAGCATCATCGTCCTCGGTGTCACCGACCTGTACGGCTACATCTGGTTCGGCCTGGCCGGGGCGCTGACCGCCAGCGCCGGCGTCTTCGCGCTCGGCATGGCCGGCGGCCGGGGCGGCCCCACCCCGGTGACCCTCGCCCTGGCCGGAACCGCGGTCAGCTCCTTCCTCTACGCCCTCACCTCCGCCCTGGTCCTGATCGACGACCAGGCCATGGACGTCTTCCGGTTCTGGCAGGCCGGCTCCGTCGCCGCCCGGGGCGCCGACGTCGCCTGGCAGGTGCTCCCGTTCATCGCGGCCGGCCTGGTGATGGCGCTGGCCAACGCGCCCGGGCTCAACGCGCTCTCCCTCGGCGAGGACGTGGCCCGGGCCCTCGGCCGGAACGTCGCCCGGACCCGCGCGCTCGGCGTCGCCTCGGTCACCCTGCTCAGCGGCGCCGCGGTGGCGGCCTGCGGTTCGCTCGCCTTCGTCGGTCTGATGGTCCCCCACCTGGTCCGCCCCCTGTCCGGCCCGGACCACCGCTGGCTGCTGCCGTACTCCGGGCTCGCCGGGGCGATCGCCCTGCTCGTCGCCGACGTGGTCGGACGGGTGGTCGCCCGCCCCGGCGAGCTGGAGGTCGGCGTCGTGCTGGCCCTGCTCGGCGCGCCGTTCTTCGTCGCCCTGGTCCGCCGCAGGAAGCCGGTCCGCCTGTGACCCGGCTCCCCTCCGCCCCCGCCGCCCGGCGGTCGCCGCACGGGCGGCCGGTCCGGATCGGCCCCTTCTCCTGGCCGCTCCGCCCGCGCTCGGCGGCGCTCTGCCTGGTCCTGCTGGCCGCGGTCGCGCTGCTGATGGCGCTGAACATGCGCATCGGCGACATCCCGATGACGGTCGGCCAGGTGCTCGGAGCGATCACCGGCGACGGCCCCGAGCACTTCGTGGTGATGGAGCTGCGGCTGCCGCGCGCGCTGGCCGGGGCGCTGGCCGGCGCGGCGCTCGCGCTGTCCGGCGCGATCACCCAGGCCGTCGCCCGCAACCCGCTGGCCAGCCCCGACATCCTCGGCGTCACCACCGGCGCCAGTGTGACCGTGGTCGCGGTCATCGTGGCCGCCGGGAGCACCGCGGGCGGCCCCAGCGGCGCCCTGTCCGCGCTCGGCATCCCGCTCGCGGCACTGGCCGGCGGCCTGCTCGGCGCGGTGGCGGTCTACCTGCTGGCCTGGCGGGGCGGGCTGGACGGCTACCGGCTGGTGCTGGTCGGCATCGGCGTCACCGCCGTGTTCGGCAACGTCAAGTACTGGCTGCTGACCCTCGGCGACGTCAACGACAGCAGCCGCGCCATGGTCTGGATCAGCGGCTCGCTCAGCGGCCGGGGCTGGGAGCACGTCCACCCGGTCGCGCTCGCCCTGGCCGTGCTCGTCCCGGTCACCCTGCTCGGCACCCGCTCGCTGGCCGTGCTGCGCTTCGGCGACGACACCGTGACCGGCCTGGGCGTGCGGATGAACCTCGCCCGCGGCCTGATGATCCTCGCCGCGGTGCTGCTCGCCGCGGTCGCCACCGCCTCCGCCGGGCCCGTCACCTTCGTCGCCCTGGCCGCCCCGCAGATCGCGCTCCGCCTGGCCGGGACGGCCCACCCCCCGCTGCTGGTCTCCGCCCTGACCGGCGCCCTGCTGACGACCGCCGCCGACCTGCTCGCGAGGACCGCCTTCAGCCCCACCGAACTCCCGGTGGGCGTGGTCACCGCGATCCTCGGCGCCCCCTATCTGATCTATCTCCTCGTCCGTGTGCGCAGAGAGGCACGCCCATGAGACTCCAGGCCGCCGACGTCCGGCTCGGATACGGCGATCGCGTCATCGTCGACGGTCTCGACCTCGGGATCGAGGCCGGCACGGTGACCACGATCATCGGCCCGAACGGGTGCGGCAAGTCCACGCTGCTGCGCGCGCTGGGACGGCTGCTCAAGCCCTCCGGCGGCGAGGTGCTGCTGGACGGCAGGCGCATCGACCGCATGCCGTCCAAGGAGGTCGCCAGGATCCTCGGCGTGCTCCCCCAGGCGCCGACCGCCCCCGAGGGGCTGACCGTGGCGGACCTGGTGGCGCGGGGACGGCACCCGCACCAGACCTGGTACCGGCAGTGGTCGTCCGACGACGAGTCGGCGGTCAGCGAGGCGCTGTCCATGACCGGCCTGCTCGACCTGGGCGAGCGCCCGCTGGACGAGCTCTCCGGCGGGCAGCGCCAGCGCGCGTGGATCTCCATGGCCCTGGCGCAGGGCACCGACCTGCTGCTGCTGGACGAGCCGACGACCTTCCTCGACCTGGCGCACCAGATCGAGGTGCTGGAGCTCGTCCGCCGGCTCCACGGCGAGCTGGGCCGTACCGTCGTGATGGTCCTGCACGACCTCAACCTCGCCGCCCGCTACGCCGACCGGCTGGTCGCGATGCGCGACGGCCGGGTCGTGGCGGCGGGCACCCCGGCCGAGGTGCTCACCGAGTCGCTGCTGGCGGAGGTCTTCGACCTGGACGCCAAGGTCATCGAGGACCCGGTGACCGGGACCCCTCTGGTGGTCCCCATCGGCGTCCGGCAGCACGCCGCCGGCCCCGTGGACTGAACCCGGTCCCGGCCCGGTCCCGGCCCGGTCCCGGGCCGGGTCCGGGCGGGGTCCGGGTCGCGGTCAGTCGCCCAGCAGGGCGTCCACGAACACCTCGGGGTCGAACGGGGCCAGGTCGTCGGGGCCCTCGCCGAGGCCGACGAGCTTGACCGGGACGCCCAGCTCCCGCTGGACGGAGATGACGATGCCGCCCTTGGCGGTGCCGTCGAGCTTGGTCAGGGCGATGCCGGTGATGTTCACGACCTCTGCGAACACCTGCGCCTGGCGCATGCCGTTCTGGCCGGTGGTCGCGTCGAGGACCAGCAGCACCTCGTCCACGGTGGCCTTCTTCTCGATGACGCGCTTGACCTTGCCGAGCTCGTCCATCAGGCCGGTCTTGGTGTGCAGGCGCCCGGCGGTGTCCACGATCACCACGTCGGCCTTGTCGTCGATGCCGCGGGCCACCGCGTCGAAGGCCACGGAGGCGGGGTCGCCGCCCTCCGGGCCGCGCACCACCTCGGCGCCGACCCGCTCGCCCCAGGTCGCCAGCTGGTCGGCCGCGGCGGCGCGGAAGGTGTCGGCCGCGCCGAGCACGACCTTGCGGCCGTCACCGACCAGGGAGCGGGCCAGCTTGCCGGTGGTGGTGGTCTTGCCGGTGCCGTTGACGCCGACCACGAGGACCACGGCCGGGCGCTCGCCGTGCTTGGCCAGGTGCAGGGTCCGGTCGGTGTCCGCGCCGATCTGGGTGAGCAGCTGCTCGCGGAGCAGGCCGCGCACCTCGTCGGGCGTCCGGCTGCCGAGGACCTTCACCCGGGTCCGCAGCTCCTCGACCATCACCTGGGTCGGCGCGACGCCCACGTCGGCGGTGATCAGGGTCTCCTCGATCTCGTCCCAGACGTCGTCGTCGAGGCGGTCGCGGGAGAGCAGCTCCAGCAGGCCCCTGCCGAAGGTGCTCTGGGAGCGGGCCAGCCGGGCGCGGAGCCGTACCATCCGGCCGGCGGACGGCGGGGGGACCTCGACCGGCGGCGCGACCGGCACCTCGATCGGCCGGGCCGGAGGCGGGACGGTGGTCGTCGCCTCCTCTTCCTCCACCACGGTGCCCGTCGCCGCGGGCCGCTCCTCCACCGGCGGCGCCTCGGGCGGCCGGACCGGTGGCGGCGGGGTCTTCCTCCCCTGGCGGAACAGCAGGAACATGCCGCCCGCCGTCAGCACGACGGCGGCGGCGATGATCAGGATCAGGCCGAGATAGCTCTCCACAACCGCCTAGTTTCCCAGACCGCCGGTGATAGTCCGACCTTTCCGGCTTCGGGGTGTCCCGTGTCCCCGGTGGACCCCTCCGCCGCCGGGGTCAGGAGTCGGTGCGCAGCCGCTGGCTGATCACCTGGGTGACGCCGTCGCCCCGCATCGACACGCCGTACAGCGCGTCGGCGATCTCCATCGTCCGCTTCTGGTGGGTGATGACGATCAGCTGCGAGGTCTCCCGCAGCTCCTCGAAGAGGGTCAGCAGGCGCTGGGTGTTGGTGTCGTCCAGCGCCGCCTCGACCTCGTCCATCACGTAGAACGGCGAGGGCCGCGCCTTGAAGATCGCCACCAGGAACGCCACCGCGGTCAGCGAGCGCTCGCCGCCCGACAGCAGCGACAGGCGCTTGACCTTCTTGCCCGGCGGGCGCGCCTCGACCTCGACGCCGGTGGTCAGCATGTCCTCGGGGTCGGTGAGCAGCAGCCGGCCCTCCCCGCCGGGGAAGACCCGGGAGAAGATCGACTGGAACTCGCGGGCGACGTCCTCGTAGGCGGCGGAGAAGACCTGCTCGACCCGCTCGTCCACCTCCTTGACCACCAGCATCAGGTCGCGCCGCGTCTTCTTGAGGTCCTCCAGCTGGGAGGTGAGGAACGCGTGCCGCTCCTCCAGCGCGGCGAACTCCTCCAGCGCCAGCGGGTTGACCTTGCCCAGCTGCGCCATCTGCCGCTCGGCCGCCCTGGCCCGCTTCTCCTGCTCCTGCCGGTCGTACGGCACCGGCTCGCCGTCGGCGGCCGGGACCGGCTGGTCGGGGCCGTACTCGGCGATGAGCACGTCCGGCTCGACGCCGAACTCCTCCATCGCGCGCTCCGCGAGCTGCTCCAGGCGCATGCGCTGCTCGGTGCGGGCCATCTCGCTGCCGTGCACCCGGTTGACCAGCTTGTCGAGCTCCGCGCTCAGCTCGCGGACCCGGGCGCGGGCGCTCCGCAGCGCGCCGTCGAGGTGCCCGCGCGCCTGCTCGGCCTCGTCGCGCTCGGCGGCGGCCGCGGCGAGCGAGGTCTCCAGCGCGCGCAGCGTCCGCTCGGTGCCCCGCACGACCGCCTCGGCGATCCTCGCCTGCCGGCGCCGCCGCTCGCGCAGCTCGGCCGCGCGGGCGCGCTCCTCGCGCTCGTGCGCCGCGGCGCGCACCAGGGCGTCGGCCCGGCCCGCGATGCCCTTGACCCGCTCCTCGGCGGTCCGCACGGCCAGCCGCGCCTCCATCTCGGCCTGCCGGGCCTGCGCGCACAGCTCGGCGAGCTCGTCGCGCATCCCGGTGAACGGCTCGTCGGCCGCGGGCTCCGCGGCGTCGACCGCGGCCTCCAGCCGCTCCTGCAGCTCCTCCAGCTCGGCCAGGGCCCGCTCGCGCCCCTCCTGCGCGGCCCGCACGCCCTCGGCCAGGCGCGCGCACTCGTCACGGGCGGCCCGGGCCGCGGCCTCGAGCCGGGCGAGCCGCCGGGCCGCGGCGGCGGCCCGCTGGTCGGCGTCGCGCTGCCTGCCCCGGACCTCCTCCAGCACGGCCTGCGCCGCGCTGACCCCGGCCTGGGCGGTCTGCACGCCCGTCTGGGCCTCGGCCGCCCGCTCCCGGGCGGCCTCCACGGCCAGGCGGGCCTCCTCCTCGGCCTGCGCCGCCTCCTCCATGACCTCGGCGGCCCGTCCGGCCGCCAGCCGGGCGGCCTCCAGGTCGGCCGCGGCCTCGTCCAGCGCGGCCCGCATCGTCAGCGCCGAGGCGCCCGGCGCGCCTCCGCCCCGGGCGGCGTGGGCGCCGAGGAGGTCGCCGGCGCGGGTGACGGCCCGCAGCCCGGGCCGCCGCTCGACGGCTTCGCGCGCCGCCGCCAGGTCGTCGACGACGAGCACGTCCGCCAGCAGGTGGTCCACGGCGGCCCGCAGCTCCGCGGGGACGGTCACCAGGTCGGCCGCCCACTCGGCACCCGCCACCGGCGCCGGCCGGGCGGGGGCCGCCGGCCCCTCCCCGGCGATGACCAGCGCCGCCTGGCCCTGGTCGGTGCTCCGCAGGAACTCCACCGCGCCGACCGCGTCGGCCAGCGAGCCGACCGCGACCGCCTCGGCCGCGCCGCCGAGCGCGGCGGCGACGGCGGCCTCGGCGCCGGGCCGGACGGTCAGCATCGCGGCGACCGGACCGAGCACGGCCGCGCCGAGCCCGTCCGGGCCCTGCCCGGCGGCCGCGGCGAGCAGGGCGGCTCCGCCGTCCGTGCCGGGGGCCAGGCTCAGCTCCAGCGCCTCCCGCCTGGCCTCCAGGGCGGCGACCCTGCGCTGCGCCTCCGCCTCGGCCGTGCGCGCGGCCGCCAGGGCCGTGCGGGCGGCGCCCAGCGCCGCGTCCGGGCCGGCGACGGCCGCCTTGGCCTCCTCGGCCGCGGCCTTGGCCGACTCCACGGTCAGCTTGGCCGACTCCACGGCCTCCAGGGCGATCTCCAGCTCCTCCGCGAGGGCGGGGTCGGCGGCGGGCTCGTCCCGTTCCCGGCCGTCGTGCTCGGCCTGGGCCTGCTCGGCCCGGAGTTCGGCCTCGGCGAGCGCGGCGCCCAGCCGGCCGATCTCGCCTGCGGCCGCCTCGACCCGGCTGCGGGCCGCGCCCACCTGCCCCTGGAGCCGGGCGAGCTCCTCGCGCCGGTCGGCGGCGGCCCTGGCCTCGGCGGCCAGCCTCCGCTCCTCGGCCGCGAGCGCGTTCTCGGCCTCGGTCCGCCGGGCCACGGCCCGGGCCAGCGCCTGGCGTTCCCGCTCCAGCAGCTCTTCGAGGACCCGCTCCTGCTCGCGGACCTCCTCGGCCTCGCGCTCCAGGTCCTCCGGGTCGCGCCCGCGCCGTTCCACGCCGGCCTCGGCCGCGTGCCGGTGCCGCTCGGCGGCCAGGCCGGCCAGGCCGCGCAGCCGCTCGCGGATCGAGGACAGCCGGAAGTAGGTCTCCTGCGCGGCGGCCAGGCGCGGCTGGGCCTCGGCCTCGGCGGCCTCCAGCTCGGTCTCCTCCAGCTGCCCCCGCTCCAGCGCGGCCTCGACCTCCCGGCGGCGGGCGAGGACCGCGGCCTCGTCGGCGGCCTCGCGCTCCAGCGCGGTCCGCAGGGTGAGCACGTCGTCGGCGAGCAGGCGCAGGCGCGCGTCGCGCAGGTCGGCCTGGATGACGGCGGCCCTGCGGGCGATCTCCGCCTGGCGGCCCAGCGGTTTGAGCTGGCGGCGCAGCTCGGTGGCGAGGTCCTGGACGCGGGTCAGGTTGGCCTGCATGGCGTCCAGCTTCCGCAGCGCCTTCTCCTTGCGCTTGCGGTGCTTCAGGACGCCGGCGGCCTCCTCGATGAACGCCCGGCGCTCCTCGGGACCGGCGTGCAGGACCTGGTCGAGCTGGCCCTGGCCGACGATGACGTGCATCTCGCGGCCGATGCCGGAGTCCGACAGCAGCTCCTGGATGTCGAGCAGGCGGCAGGTGTCGCCGTTGATGGCGTACTCGCTCTGGCCGCCGCGGAACATCAGGCGGCTGATCGTGACCTCGGTGTAGTCGATCGGCAGGGCGCCGTCGCTGTTGTCGATGGTGAGGGTGACCTCGGCGCGGCCCAGCGGGGCCCGGGAGGAGGTCCCGGCGAAGATGACGTCCTCCATCTTGCCGCCGCGCAGGGACTTGGCGCTGTGCTCGCCCATGACCCAGGCCAGGGCGTCGACCACGTTGGACTTGCCGGAGCCGTTGGGGCCGACGACGGCGGTGATGCCCGGCTCGAAGCGGAGGGTGGTCGCCGAGGCGAAGGACTTGAAGCCGCGCAGGGTGAGAGTCTTCAAATACAACGAAAACCCCCTCGTCCTGACATTCCGCACCGGCCGCGGCGGCGCAGGCCGCGGCACGCGGGCCGGATCCGCGCCTCCCGTGCCGCGCACGCGCGCGGCGCCGGGCCGGTGGGCGGCGTCTGATCCGGGCCCGCCGTGAGCCCTTAGCGGGGAAGACTACCGTTCTTCGCCCACACCCGCCCGCGCACGGCCTATGGTGCCCTGCATGGACGTGGAGCGCGGCGTGCGGGGAGCGCGACAACCCTCCCAGACCAGGGAAAATACGCTTAAAAGACGAAGTTTTCTGGCGGCCGGCGGCCTGACTCTCCTGGGTCTCGGAGGCGCCGCCGCCCTGGCCGGGCCCGACGGCGTCCGGAAGGCCTACGGGCAGATCAGGTGCGGCAGGATGCCCGACCCCCCGGAGGCGCCGCCGGGCACGTTGCAGCGCAGCACGCTGGACGACCGCAGGGTGGTGATCGGGATCCCCCCGGGCACGCGGGGCAGGATCCCGGTGCTGGTCATGCTGCACGGCGCCGCCGGCGACGCGCTGACCCCGTTCGAGCTCTACGCGGTGGACCGCTACCTGGCCGCGGGCGGCGCGCGGTTCGCGGTGGCCTCGATCGACGACTGGCCCTCGGCCGACATCGCGGGCGACCTGCTGCCCTACCTGGACGACTGCGGGCTGGACACCGAGCGGATCGGGCTGATGGGCTGGTCGGCCGGGGGGGCCGGGGCGCTGCGGCTCGCCGCCGAGCTGGGCGAGCGGAAGGTCGCCGTGGTCGTGGCGGTGGCGCCGGCCGTCACCGCCGCGCAGGCGCCGCTGCGCGAACTGGTGGACATCCCCGTCTGGCTGGGCTGCGGCGACCGCGACGGCTGGGCCAAGCAGACCGAGACCATGCTCAAGGGCCTGAAGGCGCTGGGCGCCACGGCCGAAGGAGGCGTCTCCGACGGCTGCCACAACGCCGCCTACCGCCGCCGGGTGCTGCCGGAGCAGATCTCCTTCGTCTCCCGGCACATCCATCTGCGCCCCGCGCGGACGGACGGGGACGGGCGGAGCGGCGCCGACGGGACATGACAAGGGACGCCCCGTGGAGGCGTCCCTGACAATGTGTTCTCTCCGGGCCGGCCCCGGGGAACCTCTTCCTGAGCCCGTGTCCGCGCGGCGTATCCACGACGGGATCCGTCACCCGAGCGGGCGGAGGTTCAGGAACAGGGCCCTAGGTGAGAGCTGGCTCGCGATCCTGCAGACCGGTGAACGTCTCGTCGCGGCTGCTCGCCGCAAGTTCGTCGTTCTGGGCCTGGAGCCGGATGAGCTCTGCCTCCAGGTCGCGGACGCGCTGCTGAAGACGGCGCATCTCCGAGACCATCCGAGGGTCAGGACCGCCGACGTGGCCGAGTAGAGCCTTCGCCATGGTTAAGGGTCCTCCACGCTGAGTGACCAGACTGGTTCGCGCACTTCTTTGCCGCGGGAGGGGTGCGCGTGGTTCCTATCAAGAGTCGCACCGGTGTGGGAGACGGTCAAGTTGAACACTCCGCATGGATGCACCTGTGGGCACTCTCGACAGCTAAATATACCCCAGAGAGAGGTTTCAAGGGAAGTGTCAGCGCTCCACGAAACCCGATAGATTTCCTTTCGCCGCGCTCCAGCGCTCCACGACCCCGTCCACCCGGCCCGGCGTCCGGCCGCTCCGGAGGAGCTCCAGCAGCGCGCCCGCCGCCTCCTCGGATCCCTCCGCCACGACCTCGACCCGGCCGTCGTCGGCGTTCCTCGCCCAGCCGACCAGGCCGAGCTCCAACGCCCGCGCCCGCGTCCACCAGCGGAAACCCACACCCTGGACTCTTCCTCTGACCCATGCGGTCAGCCGGACCTCCGTCATGCCCGTACCCTACGGGCGGCGCGCGGGGGAGGCTGGCAGCGGGGGCAGCTGTAGGAGGAGCGGTTCATGAACGACTCCCGCACGACCGGTGTCCCGCACCGCCGGCAGGGCAGGTCGCGCCTGCCGTACACGGCGAGTGACCGCTCGAAGTAGCCGCTCTCCCCGTTGACATTCACGTACAGACTGTCGAAAGATGTGCCGCCCTCGGCCAGCGCCTCGGTCATCACCGCGCGGACCGCGGCCAGCAGCTCCGCGATCTTCGGCCGGGTCAGCGTCGCCGTGGGGCGCGTGCCGTGCAGCCGCGCCCGCCACAGGGCCTCGTCGGCGTAGATGTTGCCGACCCCGCTGATCAGCGACTGGTCCAGCAGGGCGCGCTTGACCTCGGTCCGCCTGCGCCGCAGGTCGATCGCGAACCCCTCGTCGTCGAACGAGTCCTCGAAGGGGTCGGCCGCGATGTGCGCGATCGGCTCGGGCACCCACCGCGGGAGCCGGGCCGTCAGCGGCGCGACCAGCACGTGGCCGAAGGTCCGCTGGTCGACGAAGCGCAGCTCCGGGCCGCCGTCGGTGAAGCTCAGCCGGACCCTCAGGTGCCGCTCGGGGGGCGAGTCCGGCTCGACCACCAGCAGCTGCCCGCTCATCCCCAGGTGCGCCAGGAGCGCGTCGGAGCCGTCCAGCGGGAGCCACAGGTATTTGCCGCGGCGCTCGGCCGAGGCGATCGTCCGGCCCGCCAGCCGGGCGGCGAACTCCTCCGCCCCGGGGACGTGGCGCCGGATCGCCCGCGGATGGAGCACCTGCGCGCGCGCCACGGTACGGCCGGCGACCCAGCGCTCCAGGCCCCGCCGTACGACCTCGACCTCCGGCAACTCGGGCATGCCCCCTCCTGACCGGTCCCGGGACCGCCGTCAGTTCGCCGCCTCGCGCGCCTGCTGGGCGCTGCGGATGCGGTTCCAGGCGGCCTCGGCGGCCTGCTGCTCGGCCTCCTTCTTCGACCGGCCGGAGCCCGAGCCGTACTCCTCGCCGCCCAGCCGGACGGCCGCGGTGAAGGACTTGGCGTGGTCCGGGCCGCTCTCCTCGACGTGGTACTCGGGCACGCCGAGCGACTCCGAGGCGGTCAGCTCCTGCAGGGAGGTCTTCCAGTCGAGACCGGCGCCCAGCGAGGCCGAGCGGGTGATGAGCGGGTCGAAGAGCAGGTGGACGACGCGGAACGACTCGTCCAGGCCCTTGTCCACGTAGACCGAGCCGATGAGCGCCTCGAGCGTGTCGGCGAGGATCGAGGACTTGTCGCGCCCCCCGGTGCCCTCCTCGCCCCGGCCGAGCCGCAGGAAGCGGCCCAGGCCCAGGCCGCGCGCCACGTCGGCGAGGGCGCGCATGTTGACCACCGCGGCCCGCAGCTTGGCCAGCTGGCCCTCGGGCAGGTCGGGGTGGTTGCGGTAGAGCGTGTCGGTGACGACGAGCCCCAGCACCGAGTCGCCGAGGAACTCCAGGCGCTCGTTGGTGGGCAGGCCGCCGTTCTCGTAGGCGTAGGAGCGGTGGGTCAGCGCCCGCTCCAGGATCGCGACGTCCAGTCGCACGGACAGGAGCCGCTCCAGCTCGTCCCTCGCGGCCTCGACGGCCACCGGCTTCATGCTCGTCGCCACGTCTTCTTCTCCTCGCACGGTCGTTCGTGAATGCGCGATGGCGAAGGAAGCGAGACGAGAGATCGCCCGGATACTCCGAAGACGTGGTGGACGCCGGGAGGGTTCGTGTGCACGGACCCCGGCGTCCACCACGGCCGCGGACGGACCGCCATCGCAGGGCCGGACGGTGACGCCGGCCGGGGCCCGCGAGGGGCGCCCGGCCGGCATCCGTCAGTCAGAATGCGATCAGGCGGAGGGCTCGATCACCTGACGGCGGTTGTAGGTGCCGCAGGTCGGGCACGCCATGTGCGGACGCTTCGGCGAGCGGCACTGGGGGCAGCTCACGAGCGAGACCGCGGCGGCCTTCCACTGCGACCGGCGGGAGCGAGTGTTGCTCCGCGACATCTTGCGCTTGGGGACAGCCACGTCAGCTCTCCTGATCGTTGTTATGTTCCGGAACCAGACCCTGCAGCTTCGCCCAGCGTGCGTCGATCACCTCGTGACCGTGACCAGGCTCGGCGTCGGCCAGCCTGATCCCGCACTCCGCGCAGAGCCCGGCGCAGTCCTCACTGCAGAGCGGACTCAGCGGCAGTGTGAGCACCACCGCGTCGCGGAAGACCGGTTCGAGGTCGAGCAGGTCCCCGTCCAGGAGGAGGTCGTCCTCGGCCGCATCCTCAGCCGAGTAGAAGTACAGCTCCTGGAACGACACCTCGCTCACCGAGGTGATCGGCTCCAGACACCGTGCGCACTCCCCCCGCAGCGGGGAACGCGCCGTGCCCGTGACGAGCACGCCTTCCATGACCGCCTCGAGCCGGAGGTCCAGCTCGACATCGGCGTCCTTGGGGACACCGATCATGTCGACGCCGATCTCCGCCGGTGCCGGAAGAGTGAGGCGCAACTGCCGCATCGTCCCCGGTTGCCGCCCCAACTCGTGGGTGGAGACCACCCACGGGGCGCGGGGATCAAGGTGCAGAGTCATTCCGCTCTCATCAGGCATGGCGAATCACCGCCGTCGTGCAAGGCCGAAATAAGAGAATACCAGGGGTCTGCGAGCTCCGGACCGCCACGCTGCGGGGCGGAGCGCGCACGGACCGCGGCCTATCCCCTGAGCCTCTCGATGAGGCGCTCCTCGACGAGCTCGGGCACCAGGCCGCTCACGTCCCCGCCGTACCTGACGATCTCCTTGATCCGGCTGGAGGACAGGAACGACACCTCGGGCCCGGTCGCCATGAACAGCGTCTCGACCCCGGACATCCGGTAGTTGAGCTGGGCCTGCTGGAGCTCGTAGTCGAAGTCGCTGACCGCGCGCAGGCCCTTGACGATGGCCGGGATCTCCTGCTGTCTGCAGTAGTCCACCAGCAGGCCGTGGAATTTGTCCACGCGCACGTTGCCGTACTCCTTGGTCACGGTCTGGAGCATCTCGATGCGCTCCTCGACCGTGAACAGGCTCTTCTTCTCGATGTTGATCAGGACCGCGACGACGACCTCGTCGTACTGCCGGGAGGCCCGGCCGATGATGTCCAGATGACCGTTGGTGACGGGGTCGAAGGACCCCGGGCAGATCACGCGACGCAAGGCGAACCCCCAGGTTTACGGATTCCCGGCGGCGCGACCGTACCAAACGGACGCTTCGCCGTAACGACGGACCCTCTCCTCTTCGAATCCGTCCGGCCAGACCAGGTCCTTCCCCCTGCTCTCCCGCTCCACCGCCACCAGCGCGTCCTCGGCGAGCCAGCCCCCCGCGCGCAGCAGCCCCAGCACCGCGTCGACCTCCTCGGCCGCCACCGCGTACGGCGGGTCGGCGAACACGAAGTCGTACGGCTGCGCGGCGCCCCGGGCGAGCACCCGCTCCACCCGGTCGGCGGCCAGTTCGGCCCCCGGCAGCCCGAGCGAGGCGATGTTCGCCCGGATCGTCCGGACCGCCCTGGGGTCGGACTCCACCAGCAGCGCGTGGGCCGCCCCGCGCGAGAGCGCCTCCAGCCCGACCGCGCCGGAGCCGGCGTACAGGTCCATGACCCGGGCCCCGTCCAGCGGGCCGATCAGCGAGCCCACCGTGGAGAAGATCCCCTCCCTGGCCCGGTCGCTCGTGGGGCGGGTCCCCCGCCCCGGCGGCACGGCCAGCCTTCTTCCCCCTGCGACACCCGCGATGACTCGACTCACCCGTCCATTGTCCCGTGTCGTCTCCGGTGTCGCGGCCGAGCACATAACCGCAGGTCACAGGCTTTCCGGCGGGTCGCCATGGTCAAGAGTGGGCAAGCGGCGGCGACGAAAGCGCAAGGGTCGTTCCCCTGCGGCCCCCCGCCCTGCATGATGAGTGCTGCGGCCTTCGAATGACCCAGGGGAAGGCCGGCCGGCGTGATCGTGAGCCCTTCCGCACGCCGGTGCTCTCGGCACCTGACCCGAGAGCGGGCCCAGGCGGGGACGGCATTCGGGGGGAGGCCGTCCCCGCAACTGGGCCCGGGGATCCCGGCGCGCACCGTGCTCGGTCGCGGCGCAGGCCGCGAAGGACGCCCGGAACCCCGGCGGCACTCCGGCGGCGCCCCTCGCACGGGCCGCCTCTCCCGGCGCCCCGTCCGGGGAACCCTCTCACGCCTCCGCCCTCACGCCTTCTCCAGGTATTCGGCCCGCTCGTCGGCGAGCAGCCTTCCGATCTCCGCCCTCAGGGACGGATGCCCGGCCAGCTCCGGATCCGCGGCCAGCATCGCCTCGGCCTCCTCGCGGGCGGCCTCGATGACGTCCTCGTCCCGGAGCAGCCGCAGCATCTTCAGCGACGACCTGCGGCCCGACTGCGCCACTCCCAGCACGTCCCCCTCCCGGCGCTGCTCCAGGTCCACCCGGGACAGCTCGAACCCGTCCAGGGTCGCCGCGACCGCGGCGAGCCGCTCCCGGGCGGGCGTGCCCTGCGGCGCCTCGCTCACCAGAAGGCACAGTCCCGGCAGGCCGCCCCGGCCGACCCGGCCGCGGAGCTGGTGGAGCTGGGAGACGCCGAAGCGGTCGGCGTCCATGATGACCATGACCGAGGAGTTGGGCACGTCCACGCCGACCTCGATGACCGTGGTCGCCACCAGGACGTCGACCTCGCCCCGGGCGAAGGCCCGCATCACGGCGTCCTTCTCCTCCGGTGGCAGCTTGCCGTGGAGCACCGCCGTACGCAGCCCCTTCAGCGGCCCCTCGGCGAGCGCCTGCGCCATGTCCAGCACCGCCAGCGGCGGGCGCCGCTCGTCGTCGCCGCCCGCCAGGTCGCCCTCGTCGCCCTCCAGGTCGCCGATGCGCGGGCACACCACGTAGGCCTGCCTGCCGAGCTCGACCTCCTCCCGCACGCGGGCCCACGCCCGGTCGAGGAAGTGCGGCTTCTCGGCGGCGGGCACCACGTGCGTGCTGATCGGGGCGCGGCCGGCGGGCAGCTGCGAGAGCGTGGAGACGGTGAGGTCGCCGAAGACGGTCATCGCGACCGTGCGCGGGATCGGGGTCGCGGTCATGACCAGCACGTGCGGGCGCCCTCCGCCCGCCTTCTCGCGCAGGGCGTCGCGCTGCTCCACACCGAAGCGGTGCTGCTCGTCGACCACCACGAGCCCCAGGTCGGCGAACTGGACGCGCTCCTGGAGCACCGCGTGGGTGCCGACCACGATCCCGGCCGCGCCGGAGGCGGCGTCGAGCATCGCCGTACGGCGGGCCGCGGCGCCCAGCGACCCGGTCAGCAGGGCCACCGAGGTGCCGCCGAACATGCCGCCGGTCGCCAGGTCGCCGAGCATGG
This sequence comes from Planomonospora alba, assembly GCF_039534085.1. Lineage (NCBI taxonomy): Bacteria > Bacillati > Actinomycetota > Actinomycetes > Streptosporangiales > Streptosporangiaceae > Planomonospora > Planomonospora alba. The sequence goes on along the minus strand of NZ_BAAAUT010000008.1, from coordinate 93,667 downwards.
CGGTGATCGACCGGTGGTGCTGCTGGGCGAGCACCTCGGTGGGCGCGAGCAGGACGGCCTGGCCCCCCGCGTCGACGACCTGGAGCATGGCGCGCAGCGCCACCACGGTCTTGCCCGCGCCGACCTCGCCCTGGAGCAGCCGGTGCATGGGGTGCTCCCGCGCCAGGTCGGCCGCGATCTCCTCTCCCACGCTCCGCTGCCCCTCGGTCAGCTGGAACGGCAGCCGGGCGTCGAAGTCGGCCAGCAGCCCGTCGTCGCGCCGGGGCCGGGGGGTCGCCGCCCAGGACTCGGCGGCCGTCTTCCGCTGCAGCAGCACGGCCTGGAGCAGGAACGCCTCGTCGAACTTGAGCCGCTTGCGCGCCCGCGCCACGTCGGCGTGGTCGCGCGGCCGGTGGATCGCCAGCAGCGCCTCTGCCAGCCCGGGCAGCCCGTGCCGGGCCCGCAGGTCGGCCGGGAGGGGGTCCTCCAGCTCGCCCATGGTGTCGAGCACGACGCCCAGCGCCCGCCGGATCGCCCAGGGCGTGACGTCCTTGCCCGCCGGGTAGATCGGCACCAGCGCCGCGGCGAACTCCCCGGCGTCCTGCTCCGTCTCGTCGATCATCTCGAACTCGGGGTGCGACAGCTGCCACTTGCGCCGCTCGCCCTGGCCGAACGCCCCGACCTTCCCGGCGAACATGCCCCGGGCGCCCGGGCGCAGCCGCGTCTCGGCGATGTGCGAGGCCTTGCCGAAGAACGACAGGTAGATCCTGCTGCCGCGGCCGTCGACGACCTCGACCTCCAGCCAGGTGCCGCCCTTGTTCCGCATCGGCCTGCGCACGGCCTTGGTGACCTCGCCCACCACCGTGACGTGCTCGTCGACCCGCAGGTCGTCGAGGTCGGTCAGCTCGCCCCGCTGGGCGTAGCGCCGGGGGTAGTGCCGGAGCAGGTCTCCGACGGTGCGCAGGCCGAGGACGCTCTCCAGCAGCTTGGCCGTGCGGGGGTCCAGCACCTTGCCCGTCGGCTCGTCGAAGCTCGTCACGGCAGCTTTCTACCTTCTCCCGGGGACAGAATTCATCCGGCCGCGCCCGCCCGGCCGGCTCCGACCCCGGTCCGGCCGCTCATTCGACCCCGATGAGGAGCGGGTAGCCGCCCTGCCCGCCCTCGTACCGGACGACCTCGATGTCCGGGCGGGTGGCCGCCAGGTGGTCCTGCACGGCCCGCGCCAGCCCGTCCGGCGCGTCCGTGCCCTCCAGCAGGGTGACCAGCTCACTGCTCGTCGCGACCATGCGGTCGACGACCTGCAGCGCGGTCTGCACCAGGCCGGTGCCGACCAGCGCGGCGTCCCCGTCGATCACGCCGAGCACGTCGCCGGGGCCGACCAGGCCGGCGCTCGTCACGGCCTCGCGGTCGGCCACCCAGACGTGCCCGTGGCGGGTGTGCGCGGCCGCCTCGGTCATCGCGACGACGTCGTCGTCGAAGCGCCGGAGCGGGTCGTGCACGGCCAGCGCCGCCAGGCCCTGCACCGACGCCCGGGTGGGGATCACGCTCACCGCGATCCCCTCCTCGCGGGCGGTCTCCGCCGCGGCCGCCGCGACCTCCCTCGCCCCGCTGTCGTTGGGCAGCACCACGACCTCGGTGCCGGCCTCGCGGATCGCGGCCAGCACGGCGGCCCGCGGCGGGCCTGCGCCCGGCTCCCGGCGGACCACGACGGCTCCGGCCCGCTCGAACAGCGCGCCGAGGGCCGGTCCGGCCGCCACCGCGACCACGCCCCGCCCGCCCGCGGCCCGGTGGGTCCGGCCCGCCGCGGCCAGGTAGGCCACCCGGATCCGGTACGGCCTGCCGGCCCGGAGCCCGGCCTCGATCGCGGCTCCCGCGTCGGCCACGTGCACGTGCACGTTCCACAGGCCCTCGCCGCCCACGACCACCAGGCAGTCGCCGAGCCCGGCCAGCTCGCCGCGGAGCGCCTCCACGGCGCCGTCGTCGGCCTCCAGCAGGTACATCACCTCGTAGCCGGGCTCCCCCTCCGGCTCGGGCTCGATCCGGTGCGCCGGGGCGGGGATCCGCGGCGACCCGACGGAGGAGCCGGTGACCACCGCGGCGAGGCTCTCCAGGATGATCGTCAGGCCCGCCGCGCCCGCGTCCACCACGCCGTTGCGGGCCAGCACGTCCAGCTGGTCCGGAGTGCGCCGGAGCGCGGCGCGCGCCTCCTGGGCCGCCCGGCGCGCCACCGCGGCGAGGTCGCCCGGCAGGTCGCGCACCGCGGAGGCCACCGCGCCGAGCACGCTCAGCAGCGTGCCCTCGACCGGTTTCTCCACCGCGCCCCGGGCCAGCTCGGCGGCCCGCGCCAGGCCGTGCCCGAGATCGGCTCCCCGGCCCTCGGCCGTGCGCAGCACCTCGGCGAGGCCGCGCAGCGCCTGGCTGACGATGACCCCGGAGTTGCCGCGCGCGCCGATCAGAGCGCCCTGCACCAGGGTCCGCCAGGTGGTCGCCGCGTCGGCGCCGGGGGGCAGGCCGTCCAGCGCCTCGGCCGCAGAGAGCATGGTGAGGTGGAGGTTGGTGCCGGTGTCGCCGTCGGGGACCGGGAAGACGTTGAGCGCGTCGATCTCCTCCCGGACCCGGCCGAGTGTCTCCGCGGCCAGCCGCGACCACCGGCGGACCGCCGGCGGGTCGAACACCTCCAGCATGCCTGCCCTTTCGTGCCTGCGGGCCCGTCCGGCCGCGTCCCGGCGGCCGCGCCGCCCCGCCGCGGCCAGGCCCCGTCCCCCGCGGCCCGCCGTCCCGGCCTCCGGGATGCGCTACGGTTGTCTTTTGGAGATTATCCCGTTCGACTGGCCGTGACAGCTCGCGTTGGCAGGCAGGGCCAGGCATCGGATATCCTCGTTTGGCCAGCCGGTCGTCCCGGCATGCCCGATGACCGCCAAGCGGATCGGGTCTCTCGACTGATCTAAGGAGCGAACCGTGGCTTCCGTCTGCGACGTCTGCGCCAAGAAGCCGATCTTCGGCAACAACATCTCCCACTCGCACCGCCGCACCCGTCGCAGCTGGACTCCGAACATCCAGCCGGTGCGCGCCGTGGTGAACGGCACGAAGAAGCGGCTCAACGTGTGCACCTCCTGCCTGAAGGCCGGCAAGGTCACCCGCTAGTCCAGGCTCCCGGACAGCCCGCCGCCCTCCGCGAGGGCGGCGGGCTTCCTGCTTTTCCGGGCACGTCTGCGGCCCGCTCGGGGCGTGCCCCGCGCGCGCTCCGACCGCGCCACCGGCCGCCGGTCAACGGAACAGCTCCGGGCCGACATGTTTTCGCAACATGTTTGTCCGACGCAGCGTGACTCTCTATCGTCGCAGCGTGACCATCACCTGCCTGCCTCGCGGCCCCGTGCGCGACGTGACCAAGAAGATCGGCGTCGACCTCCCCGATGACCTGTACCGGTGGATGCAGGGCGAGGTCAGAGCCGGTCGCGCCCCGTCCATCTCCGGGCTGATCTCGGAGGTCGTCGAGCACCAGCGCAGCCGCGCGGAGCTGTCCGCGCTCCTGGCCGACCTCAAGGCGGAGTTCGGCGAGCCCTCGGCGGAGAGCCGCAAGCGCGTCGACGAGGCCGTCCACGCGCTGCGCACCATCCAGGAGGCCGGGGCGTCCGCCCTGGGGGTCCGGGCGTGACGCGGTCCGAGGGGCTGCGGCGCTTCGTGTTCGACTCCGGCGCCCTGATCGGGCTCGAGCGGGGCCACCCCGACGTGATCGAGGCGCTGGAGCGCATCCTCGCCGGCGAGGTGGAGGGCGTCGTACCCCGCACCGTGCTGGCCGAGGTCGGTCGCGGCGGGGCCCGGCAGACCCGGTTGGCCGCGGCGTTCAACCGCGCCCAGCGGATCCGCCACGGCTCGCTCGTGATCGACGAGCTGACCCCCGAGCGCGCGGTCCAGATCGGCCGGAAGATCGGCGAATGCGGTCACGACGACGTGGTCGACGTGAACGTCGCCCTGTGCGCCCGCAGTTCCCCCTCGGGAGTCGTCGACGCCATCGTGCTCACCGACGACCGCGCGGGGATCACCCGGGTCGACCGCGAGCTGGAGCACGTGATCATCGACGTCTGAGACCGCCCCGGCCCGGAGGCCGGGGCGGGCGGGTCAGGCGCGCCCGCGCCAGGCGTGGTCCACCGGGCCGATGCCCGCCCCCAGTGCGAACCCCCGGGCGATCGCGCCCGTGACGTACTCCTTGGCCTGCCGCACGGCGGACGGGACGTCCTCGCCGAGGGCCAGGTGCGAGGCGATGGCCGAGGCCAGGGTGCAGCCGGTGCCGTGGGTGTGGCGGTTGTCGTGCCGCTCGGCGGTGAAGCGGAACTCCCGGTCGCCGTCGGTCAGCAGGTCCACCGGGGCGCCCGGCAGGTGACCGCCCTTGACCAGCACCCAGGCGGGGCCGAGCGCCAGGACCGCCTCCGCGGCCCGGCGCATGTCCCTCTCCTCCTCGACCTTCACCCCGGTGAGCTGGGCCACCTCCCACAGGTTGGGGGTGACCACGGTGGCCACGGGCAGCAGCCGCGACTTCACGGTGTCCACCGCCTCCGGGGCCAGCAGGGCGTCCCCGTGCTTGGAGACGCCGACCGGGTCCACCACGACCGGGGCGTCCACCCCGGCCAGCACCTCGGCGACGGTCTCCACCAGCACGGCCGAGGCCAGCATCCCGGTCTTGATCGCCTGAGCTCCGATGTCGCCGAGCACCGAGTCGAGCTGGGCCCGCACCGCCTCGGGCGGGAGCTCCCAGTAGCCCTGGACGCCCAGCGAGTTCTGGGCCGTCACCGCGGCGATGACGCTCATGCCGTGCACACCGAGGGCGAGCATGGTCTTCAGGTCGGCCTGGATGCCCGCGCCGCCGCCGGAGTCGGAACCGGCGACGGTCAGCACGCGGGGAGGGGACGAAACGGTCATGGCTCTCATCCAACCAGCTTCCGGCCGGGTGTGGGGCGCCGCGGATCCGGCCGGGGAGGAGACCGCGCGAGGCGGCCGGCGGCTCAGTCCCGGCCTCCCCCGCCGAGGAACGGCAGCGGGAGCGGGAGCTTGTGGGGCTGCCTCGTGGGGCTGGGCGAGGGCCGCGCCGCGCTCTCGGGTGCGGGCGTCGAGGTGGCCGCGGGCGCCTGCGCCGTCGGAGTGGCGGTCCGGGTGGCCGGTGCGGCGTGGTCGTCGGCGGCCGACAGTCCGCCGGCCGGCTCGTCCGGCTGCGGACCGTCCTCGTCGAGCGCCGGCGGGCCGTCGTCGAAGACCTTCCGGGTGGTCTCCGGCGCGGGGCGGGACTTCGGCGTGCGGCTCGGCCGCGGGCGGTCGGTCGTCTTCGCGGGTGAGGAGGGCTTCGCCGTCTGCCCGCGCTCCGGCTCGGAGGGCTCGGTCCCCGGGGTGCCCGAGGGGTCCGTTTCCTCACCGGAGGCGCCCTCGGGCGGCCGGGTGGCGTCCTCGGCCGGCGAGGGCCGGTCCGACGCCGCCGCGCACTGCCCCGGCGGGCAGTCGGGGGCCGGTCCCGCCGCGTCCTTCCACGCCTGGACGCCGGCGACGGTGCCGCCCATCATCGCGACCGCGGCGGTGGCGGCGAGCAGCGCGGCCCTGGCCGGCACTCCGGAGCGCCGCCGGGCCTCGGACCGGGGCTCCTCCGGGGACCCGTCCCGCCGCTCCCCCCGGAGGGGGACGGTGTCCGCCGACTGCTCGGGACGGAGCCGGCGCCCGATCGGCTCGTCCCCGCCGACCGACAGCGGAGCGGTGCCCGGCTCGGGGCGTCCACCGTGCTGGAGAGGTTCCTCCCCCTCCGCTCCGTGACTACCCACTGTCACCTCTTTTTTCCTCAGGAAGTCGACCGGGCATCTTCATACCATTTCAGTAAATAATTGTCACAATTTTCACGGATGCCATGAGAACGCGACCGGTCAGTCGCGGAAGTGATCCCAGCCGCCGTGTCCCGGCGGGCGTCCTCTCACCTGGACGCCCTCGCCTCCGGTGACCCTCCCGACCCGGGTCCAGACGGGCGGGAGCCGTACGCCGGGAGGGAAGGCCGCGGCGAGGGCGTGGTCGTCGCCGCCGGTGAGGATCCACTCCAGCGGGTCCGTCCCGAGCAGGCGGGCGGCGGCCTCCAGCTCCGGGGGGACGGCGAAGGCCGCGGGGTCGAGCACGATCCCCACTCCGCTGGCGTGTGCGACATGGCCCAGATCCTGCAGCAGACCGTCGCTGACGTCCAGCATCGCGGTGGCGCCCAGCTCGGCCGCCTGGACACCGCAGGGATAGGGCGGGCGCGGGCGGCGGTGCGCGTCCACCAGCGCCGCCAGCGCCACCGGGGCCGCCTCCCCCGAGTCCGGGTCCTCCGCCCCCGCGGATGCCGGGACGCCGGCCGCCCCCGCGGGCCCGGCAGCAGGTCTGGCGGCGGACCCGGCCCCGCCCGGGCGCGCCCCGGCTCCGGCCGCCCCCGGTACGGCCCGGCCGTCGCGGAGCAGGGCGAGTCCGGCGGCGGCGTGCCCGAGCCGCCCCGCCACCGCGACCACGTCGCCCTCGCGCGCTCCCGAGCGGGTGACCGGGGCCCGCCCGCCCAGGTCGCCGAGTGCGGTGACGCCGATCACGACCAGCTCGCAGCGGGTGGTGTCGCCGCCCACGACGCTGGCCCCCACCAGGGCGCACTCGTCGCGGAAGCCGTCGGCGAGGTCGTCCAGCCATCCGGCGGGGGTGTCGGCGGGCAGTCCCAGGCCGACCACGATTCCGGTGGGGTCGGCGCCCATGGCCACGACGTCGGAGAGGTTCTGGGCCGCGGCTTTTCGTCCGATATCGTAAGCAGTGGACCAATCCCGACGGAAATGTCGATTTTCGAGTAATAAGTCCGTTGTCACCACGACCCGGCCGTCGGGCGCGCCCACCAGCGCCGCGTCGTCCCCGGGGCCCAGCAGGACGGTCCGGCCCTGCGGCAGACGCCCGGCGATACGCGCGACGATTCCGAATTCGCCGAGATCTCCGACTGTGATGACACACCTCCCGTTCATCACAGGGTACGGTGGCCCTCCGGCACTGATCCAATCGCCCGGGAGGACGTGATGGTGCAGGCCTACATCCTGATCCAGACCGAAGTCGGCAAGGCCGCCGAGGTGGCACGCCAGATCTCCTCGATCACCGGTGTCACGCAGGCGGAGGACGTCACCGGCCCCTACGACGTGATCGTGCGCGCGGAGGCCCGGAACGTGGACGAGCTCGGCAAGCTCGTGGTCGCGCAGATCCAGGCGGTGGAAGGGATCACGCGCACGCTCACGTGCCCCATCGTCCACATCTGATCCGCGGGAGAAGGGAAGATGTCGCTCCGGTTCGCTCGTCGGGCGGGCTGCGCCTGCGTCCTGCTGGCCCTGGCCGGATGCGGCGGCGCGGTCCGGGTGGACCCGCCCGCCCCGGAGCCCTCGGCCGCGGCCGCCTGCCGGACGCTCGCCGGACGGCTCCCCCGGGTGCTCGACGGGGCCGAGCGGACGGAGTCGACCCCCGCCTCGCCGTACGTCGCGGTCTGGGGAGGCGGCGAGATCACACTGCGCTGCGGGGTGCCCCGCCCGGTGAACATGAACGCCACCGACCAGGTGCCGGTGATCAACGACGTGGCGTGGTTCCAGGACCCCGGCAGGCCGCTGCTGTACACCTCGGTCGCCCGGGCGGCCCACGTCGAGGTGACCGTGTCCCGCGAGCACGTCCCGGAGAACGTGCTCGCCGACCTCGCGGCCCCGATCACCGCCGCGCTACCGCAGACCGGGTGAGCGCTCCAGCGCCAGGCGGATCAGCCGGTCCACCAGCTCGGGGTACGGCACGCCGCTGGCCTCCCACAGCTGCGGAGCGGCCGACATCGCGGTGAAGCCCGGCATGGTGTTGATCTCGTTGACGATCAGCCGCCCGTCCGGGGTGTAGAAGAAGTCCACCCGCGCCAGCCCCTCGCAGCCCAGCGCCTCGAACGCGCGCACCGCCATGGCCCGCAGGTCCTCGGCCGCCTCACCGGGCAGGTCCGCGGGCACGACCAGGGACATGTCGTCGCCGACGTACTTGGCCTCGAAGTCGTAGAACTCGTGGTCGCCGTGGACCAGGATCTCGCCCGGCAGGCTGGCCCGCGGCGGCTCGTCGCCCGGGGACTCCAGCACCGCGCACTCGATCTCCCGGCCGGCGATCGCCGCCTCCACCAGCACCTTGGGGTCGTGCTCGCGGGCGAGCTCCACGGCCCGCTCCAGCTCCGCCGGGTCCGAGGCCTTGGAGATGCCCTGGCTGGACCCGGCCCGGGCCGGCTTGACGAAGACCGGCCAGCCGAGCTCCTGGACCTCCTTGAGGACCCGGTCGCGCTCGGTCCGCCAGTCGCGGTCGCGGATCGTGACGTACGGCCCGACCGGCAGGCCCGAGGCCGCCAGCAGCATCTTCATGTAGGACTTGTCCATGCCGACCGCGCTGGCCAGCACCCCGGAGCCGACGTAGCGGACCCCGGCCATCTCCAGCAGCCCCTGGATCGTGCCGTCCTCGGCGAACGGGCCGTGCATGACCGGGAAGACCACGTCCACCGTGCCGAGCTCGACGGGGATGTCCCCCGGCTCGTAGGCGACCAGCGAGTTCCCCCCGGACGGCAGCGCCAGCTCCGCGCCGCCGGCATCGACGGCAGGCAGCTCGCCGCTCTCGATCGCGTAGCGCTGGCCGGAGGAGGCGAGCACCCACCGCCCGTCCTTGGCGATCCCGATCGGGATCACCTCGTACTTGGACCGGTCGATGACCTCCAGCACGCTGCCCGCACCGAGGATGGAGACGGCGTGCTCGGAGTTTCGGCCGCCGAAGAGGATCGCGACCCGCGGCCGGGACGTGTGCTGCTCGCTCATGATGACCGAATGTACCCCCTCTGGGGGGTGAATCCGGTTGTCAGACGCGCCTATCTCCCCGCGGCGAGCAGGGAGTCGAGCGCCCGGGTGACATCCACGATGAGGTCCTCGGCGTCCTCCAGGCCGATCGAGAAGCGCACCGCTCCCGCCTCGTCCGCCCTCCCGTCCCCTGTGCCGCCGCCGCCCCTGCGGTGGCCGAGTGAGGCCGCGTGCGCGACCTTGGTGCGCGTGCCGCCCGCCGAGGAGGCGGCGGAGACGAGCCGGAGCGCCCCGGTCAGCCGGGCGGCCGCCTCCTGGCCGCCGTGCGGGACGACCGTCACGCAGGCGCCGTACCGGGTGCCCTCGGGCCCGGAGTCGAACAGGTGCCTGGCCAGCCGGTGGCCGGGGTGGTGGGGCAGGCCGGGGTAGTCGACCCGGCGGACCGCGGGGTGCTTGGCCACGGCCGCGGCGAACACCATCGCGGTGGAGCACATGCGGCGCACCCGCAGCGGCAGCGTCTCCAGCCCGCGGCGGAGCAGGAATGCCTCGTCGGGGGAGAGCTCGGCCCCGGTGTCGGCGCGGACCGCGCGGAGCCGCGCGACCAGGTCGGGCCGGCCCACGACGATCCCTCCGGTGCAGTCGTCGTGCCCGCCGAGGTAGGTGGACGCGGAGTGGAGCACGAGGTCGGCGCCGTGCTCCAGCGGGCGGCACACCACCGGCGTGGCGTAGGTCGAGTCCACCACCAGCAGGGCCCCGGCGCCGCGCGCGATCCGGTAGAGGCCGCGGATGTCGGCCACGGCCGCCGCCTGGGTGGAGATCGTCTCCGCGTATATGATCTTCGTGCTCCGCCGGACCGCCGCGCTCACCCGGCCCAGGTCGGCGTAGTCGACGAAGTCCGCGCTCACCCCGAACCTCGACAGCACGTTCGTCAGGAGCGAGTGGGTCCCGCCGTCGACCGGGACGGGGGCGACGACGTGCGCCCCGGAGCGCAGGAAGGTCATCAGCACCGTGTTGACCGCGGCCCGGCCCGAGGAGAACGCCTGCCCGGCGACGTCCTCCGGCGCGGCCGCGCCCTCCAGGGAGGCCACCGCCGCCGCGAAGGCCGCGGTCGTCGGGTTGTCGATCCGGTCGCCCGCCGCCTGCGCCGCGGCCTCCGCGGCGCCGCCGCCCGGACCTGCGGAACCCCACGCGGAGCTGCGCCACACCGGCAGGCCGAGCGGGCTGCGCTGGGGCGCGGCCGGGACCGGCAGATGCGCCGAGCGGGTGTTCTCCCCCCGCTGCCTGCGCATGCCGGGATTCATCCGTACCGCTCGGGCTTGGGGGTGCGGGACATCAGCAGCATCGCTGCCTCCCCGGGCGGCATGCCGTCATGGACGACGGCCACCACGACCTCGGTGATCGGCATCTCCACGTCGTGCTTTCTGGCCAGTTCGAGGACCGACTCGCAGGACTTGACCCCTTCGGCGGTCTGCTTGGTGGCGGCGACGACCTCGGCCAGGGTCATGCCCCGCCCCAGATTCTCACCGAAGGTACGGTTCCGGGACAACGGTGAGGTGCAGGTCGCCACCAGATCGCCCATGCCCGCCAGCCCGGCGAACGTGTGGGGGTCGGCGCCGAGCGCCGCGCCGAGCCGGGAGATCTCCGCCAGGCCGCGCGTCATGAGCGTCGCCGCGACGTTGTCGCCCATCCCCATGCCCGTGGCGACCCCGACCGCCAGCGCGATCACGTTTTTGACCGCCCCGCCGAGCTCCACGCCCACCACGTCGGGGTTGGTGTAGGCCCGGAACGACGGCAGGTGGCAGGCCGCCTGGAGGCGCTCCATGGCCTTCTCGTCCGGGCAGGCCACCACCGTCGCGGCGGGCTGGCCGCGGACGATCTCGCCGGCGAGGTTCGGGCCGGAGACCACCGCGACCCGCTCCGGCGGCACCTCGGCCACCTCGCGGATCACCTCGCTCATCCGCTTGGCGGTGCCGAGCTCGATGCCCTTCATCAGGCTCACCAGGACGGCGCCGGAGGGCAGATCGGGCTTCCAGACGGCCAGGTTGGCCCGGAGCGTCTGGGAGGGCACGGCCAGCACCACGAAGTCGGCGCCGTCGAGCGCCTCGGCGGGGTCGGTGGTGGCGCGCAGCGTGCTGGGCAGTTCGACCCCCGGCAGGTAGTCGGGGTTCTCATGACGGCGGTCGATCGCCTCGACGACGTCCGCGCGCCGGCCCCACAGGGTCGTCCGGGTGCCCGCGTGGGCGAGGATCATCGCGAACGTCGTGCCCCATGAGCCCGTCCCGAACACGGCAGCCTTGGTCATTCCCACACCGTACGCCGAACTCAGCCGTGAGCGGGTCTCTTGAACGGGGCGTCCGGCGCCTTCTCCCCGCGCAGCTCGGCGAGCTGCGCGGTGATCGCCGCCATGATGTCGGCGGTCGCCGCGCGCAGCACCTCGGCCTGGGGCGGCCGCCCGTCCGCTCCGCCGCGGTACTTCGACAGGTCGACCGGGGGGCCGACCTGCACGCGGAAGGTCTTGCGGGGGAACAGGCGGGGGCGCTTGCTGCCGTACGGGAGGATCTCCTGGGCTCCCCAGTGCGCCACCGGGATCACCGGCACGCCGGTCTCCAGGGCCAGCCGTGCGGCCCCGGTCTTGCCCTCCATCGGCCAGAAGTCCGGGTCGCGGGTGCACGTGCCCTCGGGGTAGAACATCACGCACGCGCCCTCGGCGACGCGCTCCTGCGACGCCTCCAGCGAGCGGACCGCCTCGGCGCTGCCCCGGTGGACCGGGATCGCCCGCATCGCCCGCGCCAGCTGCCCGATCACCGGCACCTTGAAGATCCCGGACTTGGCCAGCACCACCGGCCAGCGCCCGTTGTTGTACAGGAAGTGCGCGATCAGGAAGGGGTCCACCCACGACAGGTGGTTGGTCGCCACGATGATCGCGCCCTCGCGTGGCAGCCGCTCCCCGTTCCGCCAGTCCTTCTTGACCAGCAGCCACGAGAGCGGCTTGACGATCACGACGGCCACGGCCACCCAGAAGCGGGTCGGCCACCCAGGGCGTCTCATGAGTCCTCCATACGCGCGGGGGGACGCCCGGCGGACCTCCCGGTTGGCTTCCGGGACCGCCGAGGCGGGATGCTTAAGGGTATGCCTCCCGAGAACGCGGGCTGGAGTCTCGTCGTCCCCGTCAAGACGCTGGTCGCCGCCAAGACCCGGCTGACCGAGGCCGCGGGCCCGCACCGCGCCGCGCTGGCCGTGGCGATCGCCTGCGACACCGTCGAGGCCGCCCTGCGGTGCGCCCTCGTCTCCCGCGTCGTGGTGGTGACGGGCGATCCGGTGGCGGCCGGGGCGCTGTCCGGGGTGGGCGCCCGCGTGGTCGGCGACCCGGAGGCCGGGCTCAACGCGGCGCTGCGCCACGGCGCCCGCGAGGCCGTACGGCTGGCGCCCGGCGAGGCGGTCGGCGCGCTCCAGGCCGACCTGCCCGCCCTGCGCCCCGCCGAACTGGCGCGCGTGCTGGCCGCCGCGGCGGAGTTCGACCAGGCCTTCCTGCCGGACGCCGCCGAGGTCGGCACGACCTTCTACGGGGTACGGCCCGGCGTACCGTTCGCCCCGGGCTTCGGCGGCCCCTCCCGCGAGCGCCACCTGGGCCGCGGCGCCAAGGAGCTCTGCCTGGCGGGGGTCGACTCGGTGCGCCGGGACGTGGACACCCCCGACGACCTGCGGGCGGCCCTCGCGCTGGGCACCGGCCCCCGCACCGCCGAGGTGGCCCGGCTCATCGCGGGCGCCTGACCGCCCGTCGCGGGCCCCGGCCCCGCGCCGCGGCCACCGCCCGGCCGCTCATCGCAGCCGCCTGACCGTGGAGCCGAGCAGGACCGGAAGGTGCGCGACCGCGATGCCGGCCGCTGCGGCCCACAGGGCGGCGTGCGCGCCGAACCGCTCCCCCAGCACCCCGCCGAGCAGGCCGCCGAGCGGCGCCGCCCCCCACATCAGGAAGCGCATGCTGGCGTTCATCCGGCCGAGCAGGTGCTCCGGGGTGATCCGCTGCCGGTAGCTGAGCTGGTTGACGCCGAAGACCGCGCCGCCCACGCCGTTGAGCACGCAGCCGAGCGGGTACAGCGCCAGCCGCCAGCCCTCCCCGGCCAGGGGGATGAGGAGGACCGCCACGGCGGCCAGGGCGGCTCCGCCGTACATGGCGCGGCCGGCTCCGAACCGGGCGGCGGCCCGGGGGGCGAGGACCGCCCCGGCCAGCCCGCCGGCGACGGAGCCGGCCACCAGCAGGCCGTAGACGCCCGGCCCGACGCCGAGCGTCCGGAGCAGGAAGACCGGCTGGGCGACGGCCCAGATCCCGTTGCAGAGCATGACCAGCGCGCCGACCGCGGCGAGGCGGCGCAGCACCGGGTGGCCGGCCACGTACCGCACGCCCTCGGCCACCTCCTCGGTGAGCCTGCGCCGGGCCGCGGCGGGCGCCGGGGTCTCCGCCACGCGGACGCCGCCGAGCAGCAGCGCCGAGACCAGGTAGCTGACCGCGTCGGCGAGCAGGGTGACCGGCGCGGTCAGCACCTGCACCAGCCAGCCGCCCAGGGCGGGGCCGGACAGCGCCGCCGTGCCGCGCAGCGTCTCCAGGGCGCCGTTGCCCCGCAGCAGGTCCTCCTTGCCGACCAGCGCGGGCAGGAAGCTCATGTGGGCGACGTCGAACAGGAGCGAGCCCAGGCCGAGGAGGAGCGCGACGACGTAGAGCTGGGGCAGGGTGAGCGCGTCCAGGGCGGCGGCGACCGGGACGGAGAGCAGGGCCGCGCCCCGGAGCAGATCGCTCCAGATCATGATCGGGCGGCGGCGGAGCCGGTCCGCCCACACCCCGGCGGGCAGCCCGAGGATCAGGAAGGCGGCCGTCTCCGCGGCGGTGAGCAGGCCGAGGTGGAACTCGCCCGCGTCCAGGGTGAGCAGCGCGACCATCGGCAGCGCCACGAGGGTGATCTGGGTGCCGAACTGGCTGATCGCGTCGGCGCCGAGGAACAACCGGAACGACCGGTCCCGCCACATCCCCGTGCTCTGGTCCCGGGTGCGCATGGCCAGGCATGATCGCGGCCCGTCCGCGGCCGGGTCAACCCGTTTTCCGCCGCGCCGGGCGGGGCCGGTTAGGGTGGGGGCGTGCAGGCGACGGTGAAGACCTTCGACCCCGCGAGCCGATCCGGGTCGGTGTTCCTGGACGACGGGACCGAGGTGCCGTTCGGCGCCGAGGCGTTCGACGCCGGGCCGCTCCGGCTGCTCAGGTCGGGCCAGCGGGTGAACATCCTCCTGGACGGCGGCCGCGTCACCTACGTCACGCTCTCGACGTTCCCGCTCCCCGGCTGACGACGGCCGGGGCCGTCCCGCCGGACCCGGGCACGGACGAGGCCCGGTCCTCCGCGGAGGAACCGGGCCCCGGTGCGCGTGTCCTGGTTACTTCTTCGCCGCCTTCTTGCCGCCCTCGTTCACGAGCTCCTTGAAGTCGGACCCCGGGCGGAACTTCGGCGCCCAGCTCTCTGCCACCTTGATCTCGGCGCCGGTGGAAGGGTTCCTTGCCGTACGGGCCGGCTTGTGGGCCATCTCGAAGGCACCGAACCCCGTGATGGAGACCTTGTCCCCACTGGCGACGGCCTTCTGGATCGTGTCGAGGACGGCGTTCACGGCCTCGGTGGCCGTCTTCTTGTCGCCCACCCGATCCGCGATGGCGTCGACGAGTTCTTTCTTGTTCATAAGATTGTCCCTTGTTGCCGATGTCCGGGAGTGGGTCTCAAGACAGGAAGCCCGCCTCACCCGATCTGTCGCCGAGAGGGGCCCCGGTCGAGCCGGAACCCCTTACCCGCTTGAAATTAGGGGACGGGAGCGTGTGACTCAATCACCTTCCGCAATATTTCCAGCACTGCCCGTGTCTGAAACCAGGTCATCGAGGGAAATAAGGAACAATTCCAGGCGTGAAGCGGCGTGCCGCACGTCGTGCTTGGCGGCGTCGCAGATGGCCAGCAGGCGGCGGGCCAGGCGCTGACGCACCTCGGGGGAGGCCGGCAGCGCGCGGACGCGGCGGTGCGCCTCGCGCAACCGCCGCGCCAGCTCCTGTTCGGAACGCGTCAGATCGTCGTCGGCAGCCATGGCTGCCGACCATTCTCGTACGCCACCACGTCCTCCACGTTGCGCAGGGTCAGCCCGATGTCGTCCAGGCCCTCCATCAGCCGCCAGCGGGTGTAGTCGTCGATCTCGAAGCCGACGGCCCGGTCCGCCCAGCGGACCTGGCGCCCGTCCAGGTCGACGGTGACCTCCAGCGCGGGGTCGGCCTCCACGGCCGACTGCAGCTCCTCGACGACCTCCCCCGGCAGGATGACCGGGAGCAGGCCCATCTTGGTGGCGTTGTTGCGGAAGATGTCGCCGAAGCGGGCCGAGATCACGACGCGGAACCCGTACTGCTGCAGGGCCCAGACCGCGTGCTCGCGGGAGGAGCCGGTGCCGAAGTCGGGGCCGGAGACGAGGATCGAGGCGCCGGCGTGGGCGGGCCGGTTCAGCACGAAGTCGGGGTCCTCCCGCCAGGCGGAGAACAGGCCCTTCTCGAACCCGGTCCGGCTGACCTGCTTGAGCCAGACGGCGGGGATGATCTGGTCGGTGTCGACGTTGCTCCGGCGCAGCGGCACGGCCCGGCCGGTGTGGGTGGTGAAGGCTTCCATCTCTCGGGTCTCCTAGGCCAGGTCGGCGGGGGCGGTCAGCTTGCCGGTGACGGCGGTGGCGGCGGCGACGGCGGGCGACACCAGGTGGGTGCGGCCGCCCTTGCCCTGGCGCCCCTCGAAGTTGCGGTTGGAGGTCGAGGCGCTGCGCTCGCCCGGCGCGAGGGTGTCGGGGTTCATGCCCAGGCACATCGAGCAGCCGGCCGTGCGCCACTCGGCGCCCGCGGCGGTGAACACCCGGTCCAGGCCCTCCTGCTCGGCCTGGAGCTTGACCAGCATCGATCCGGGGACGACGAGCGTGCGGGTGACGACCTTGCGCCCGCGCAGCACCTCGGCCGCGGCCCGCAGGTCCTCGATGCGGCCGTTGGTGCAGGATCCGACGAAGACGGTGTCCACCTCGATCTCCCGGAGCGGGGTGCCCGGGGTCAGGCCCATGTACTCCAGCGCGCGGCGGGCGGCCGCCGGGTCGTCGGTCTCCTCCGGCGCCGGCACGGCGGTGCCCAGCGGGGCGCCCTGGCCCGGGTTGGTCCCCCAGGTGACGAACGGGGTCAGCGTGGAGGCGTCGATCTCCACGACGGTGTCGAAGACGGCGTCGGGGTCGGTGGCCAGCGACTTCCAGTACGCGACCGCGGCGTCCCACTTCTCCCCGGTGGGGGCGTGCGGGCGGCCCTTGAGGTACTCGAAGGTGGTCTCGTCGGGGGCGATCATGCCCGCGCGGGCGCCGGCCTCGATCGACATGTTGCAGACGGTCATCCGGCCCTCCATGGAGAGCTTGCGGACGGCCTCGCCGCGGTACTCCACGATGTGGCCCTGGCCGCCGCCGGTGCCGATCTTCGCGATGATCGCGAGGATCAGGTCCTTGGCCGTGACGCCGGACGGCAGCTCGCCGGAGACCTCGATGGCCATCGTCTTCGGCCGGTAGGCGGGCAGCGTCTGGGTGGCCAGCACGTGCTCCACCTCGGAGGTGCCGATGCCGAACGCGAGCGCGCCGAAGGCGCCGTGGGTGGAGGTGTGAGAATCGCCACAGACGATGGTCATGCCGGGCTGGGTCAGGCCGAACTGCGGCCCGATGATGTGCACGACGCCCTGGCCGGCGTCGCCCATGGGATGCAGGCGGACGCCGAACTCCGCGCAGTTCTTGCGCAGCGTCTCGACCTGCGTCTTGGAGACGGGGTCGGCGATCGGGCCGAGCAGGGTCGGGACGTTGTGGTCCTCGGTGGCGATGGTGAGGTCCGGCCGCCGCACGGTCCGCCCCGCCATGCGCAGGCCGTCGAAGGCCTGCGGGCTGGTCACCTCGTGGATGAGGTGCAGGTCGATGTAGAGCAGGTCGGGTTCTCCCTCCGCACGTCGCACGACGTGCTGCTCCCAGACCTTCTCCGCCAGCGTGCGGCCCATTGTCGCCTCCCTTTTCCGTACGGCTCCGCGCCTCGTCGCGCTCCGCCGCCGACTTGCCTTCTCATATGTCGAGACGGCAGTATCGGTGTATGGACAACTCTAGCGGAGTCGGCGTACTCGACAAGGCCGTGCTGGTGCTCAACGCCCTCGAAGCCGGCCCGGCATCCCTCGCGCAGCTCGTCCAGGCGACCGGCCTGGCCCGCCCCACCGCCCACCGGCTGGCGGTCGCGCTGGAGCACCACCGCATCGTCTCCCGCGACACGCAGGGCCGTTTCGTCCTGGGCTCGCGGCTCTCCGAGCTGTCCACGGCCGCCGGTGAGGACCGGCTGCTGGCCGTCGCGTCCCCGGTGCTCACCCAGCTCCGGGACATGACCGGCGAAAGCGCACAACTTTACCGGCGCCAGGGCGACGAGCGGGTGTGCGTGGCCGCCGCGGAGCGCGCCAGCGGACTGCGCGACACCGTGCCCGTCGGCTCGGCCCTGCCGATGACCGCCGGCTCGGCCGCCCAGGTCCTGCTGGCCTGGGAGGAGCCCGACCGCCTCCACCGCGGCCTGCGCGGCGCCAAGTTCACCGCCGCCACGCTCTCCAGCGTGCGGCGCCGGGGCTGGGCGCACAGCGTCGGCGAGCGCGAGCAGGGCGTGGCCAGCGTCTCGGCGCCGATCCGGGGCACGGGCGGGAAGGTCATCGCCGCCGTCTCGGTCTCCGGGCCGATCGAGCGCCTGACCCGCACGCCCGGCCGACTGCACGCCGCCCCCGTGGTCGCCGCCGCCGAGCGGATCACCGAGGCCATGCGCCGCAACGGCTGAGCCGGGCCCGGGGGGCGGCACCGGCGGGAACGGCGTGCCCGCGGGCGCCCGCACACCCGATATGAGGAGGCGAGCACCCCTGCAGCCCCCTAGGCTGGGCGGGTGACAGATCGCATCGAGGCAGCCGCCGCTGAACTGCGTCCCCTGCTCCAAGAATTCATCCTCTGGGCCCGTGAGAACGCGCCCGGCAGCGATTCCAACCTGGTCGGCTCCGTGGCCCTGTGGCACCGGTTGAGCGCCTCCGACGACATCGGCCGCTGGAGGACCTCCGATCTGCGCACGGTGCTGCTGGAGCGCATGCCCAAGGCGGTGGAGGACCCCGAGGCCGCGGCCGAGGGCCTGGTGCCCGCCGTACGCTCCTATCTGGCGTTCCTGTCGGACACCGGGCGGCTCTCCGCGGGCTCGGCCTCGATCAAGGACCTGCTCACCGAGCTGGACGAGATCGAGGACGACGTCGTCGAGGCGATGGAGGAGCTCGTCGACGAGGACGGGTACGGCGACGACGACGAGGAGTACGAGGGGCTGGGCGACTTCGAGCCGTTCGCCGACGAGCTCTCCCGGCTCCCCACGATCCGGCTCCGCCCTGACGCCGAGCTGGCCGAGGCGGCCCGCCGTACCGTCCTGATCGGCAAGGCGCGCGACCTGGCCGTCTGGGTCGGGACCGGGCGCCGGGTGGGCGAGGAGACCCTCCTGTCCGACGCCGAGGTCGCCGAGGCGCTGGCCGTCCTCGGGTTCCCCCCGCCGGAGGCAGGCGGCGGGCGCTCGGCCGACGCGCTGTGGAACGTGTGGAACCTCGCGATCGACCTGGACTTCCTGCAGCCCGAGGGCGAGGACACCGTCAGCGCCGACCCCGACGCCGTCGAGTGGCCCTTCGACGAGGACGACGACGTCCTGGACGCCTGGCTGGCCGGTCTCCACTCGGTCGACTACGGCGACCCCGAGCTGGAGGACGAGGACGCCACGATCGCCCTGTCCGGGCTGACGCGGGCCCTGCTGGTGCGGGTGCTGCTCGCCACCGGGTCCAAGCCGCTGGACGAGCTCCGCACCGAGCTGGCCGAGGCCGCCGCCGCCTGCGACGACCTGGGCGCCGAGGCCTGGGCCGCCGCCACCGAGCAGTACGGCGACCCGCTCAACCCGGTGCTCGACTGGCTGGCGGGCTACGGCATGGTCGAGGTGGAGCACGGCCAGGTGCGGCTGACCCCGCTGGGCATGGAGGGCGTGGTCCACCTGGTGGACGAGGCCGACATCGAGCTGGACGCCCGGCCCGCCATCGACGCGATGACCGCCCTGGACCTGCTCTCCTTCAGCGCGGAGCTGTCGGAGGAGGAGGCCGACGCCGAGTTCGCCGCCTGGATGGAGCTGCGCGACCCCGCTCAGGCCGCCGGCGAGCTGCTGGAGGCCGCCGCGGCGGACGAGGCGGACGCCCTGGTCCGGGTCCAGGCCGCCAGCGTGGTCGGCTCGCTCGGCGAGGTGGCGGTGCCGGCCTGGCGGCGGGCGCTGGACGAGCCGTCCCTGCACCCCTACGCGGCCACGCACCTGGCCCAGCTCGGCGTGGAGGACGCCCCCGCGCCCACCCAGGCCGACACCCACTGGCTGATCCTCGACATGCTGACCATCTCCGCCGGTCTGGGCCGGGCCGAGTTCGTCGGCAGCCTCGACGACATCGGCCCGGCGCCGATGCTGACCGGACTGCTCGACGTGATCTGGAAGGTCCGCCACCCGCACCTGGAGGAGCTGCTGGAGACGATCACCAAGGCCCACCCGGACCCCCAGGTCCGCAAGGCCGCCAAGCGCGCCCTGTTCAAGGCCCGCTCCGCACGGGACTGAGGACACGCGGGCCCGGCCGTCCCGGACGGCGCACCGCGCACTCGGGACGGCCGGGCGCTCCTCAACGCCCGGCCGTCAGCGCCCCCCGTCGCCCCGGCGCCCGTCAGGCGCCCTCCTGCCAGTCGGGCAGCGGCCGGTAGATCGGGATGCCCGCGGCCTGGAGCTCCTCCCGGAGCCTGAAGTACTCCTCACCGAACGGGTCCACCCCGGCCAGCGGCATGAGGCCGCGCCGGACGGCCAGGTCGTGCGGGGCGAGCTCGGCCGCCCGCGCCAGGTGCCGCCCGGCCGCCTCGCCGCGGCCCGCGCGCAGCAGCCACGCCGCCACCCGGCCGTGCAGCCGGGCCAGCCGCTCCGCGGCGGTGGGGGCGCGCAGCTCGCGCGAGTCCGCCCCGGACTCGCCCTCGACCACCCACCTGCGCAGGGCCGCCGTGGCCCGCTCCGAGGACAGGCCGTTCATCGACCGGAAGGTGTCGGTGGCCGTCATGGTGTCCTGGGGGCGGGCGATGCGGCCGTCCGGGTCGATCCAGACCACGGTCGGCACGTTGACCACGTTGTACAGCTCCGCGATCCGGCCGTCGGCGTCGACCACCGCCGGGTGGGTGAGGCCTTCGAGCCACTCCCGGGCGTGCCCGGGGTCGCGGTCGAGGGAGACGCTGACCACGCTGAAGCCGTGGCCGCCGAGCTCGCGGTGAAGCGCCTCCCAGGCGGGCAGGTCGTAGCGGCAGCCGCACCAGGAGGCCCAGAAGACCAGCGCGACCTTGGTGCCGCGCAGGCCCGGCAGCGGGCCGAACTCCGGGGCCCGGTCCAGGGCCGCGGGGGCGGGCTCGCCGACCGCCACCACGCCCTCGCCGGCGTCCGCGACCGCCTGCCTGCCGAGCAGCTCGGCGAAGGCCACCAGGTCCACCCCCTCGTCGGTCTCGGCCGCCGCGGCCCGGAACGCCGGCAGGCACGCCTCACCGCGGCACCAGCCGTGCGGCTTGCGCTCCCAGCCGAGGACCGCCGTGCCGTACGGCAGGACCAGGCCCTCGATCGTGTCCTCGCGCCCGTCGGCCAGCAGAGTGATCATCGGAACCCCCTTGGATAGCGTCACTTACCAAGTATTGGTCAGTGCAGCTATCCAATCAAGGGAGCGGT
Source organism: Planomonospora alba (assembly GCF_039534085.1). Classification (NCBI taxonomy): domain Bacteria; kingdom Bacillati; phylum Actinomycetota; class Actinomycetes; order Streptosporangiales; family Streptosporangiaceae; genus Planomonospora; species Planomonospora alba. The sequence goes on along the minus strand of NZ_BAAAUT010000008.1, from coordinate 73,033 downwards.
GCCGGAAATGCGAAGAACCCCTGGAAGCGGATGCTTCCAGGGGTTCTGCGTGGTAGCCCCGACCGGATTCGAACCGGCGCTACCGCCTTGAGAGGGCGGCGTCCTAGGCCACTAGACGACGGAGCCTTGCCAAGAGTGACAGCAGTGGTAGTCCCGACCGGATTCGAACCGGCGTTACCGCCTTGAGAGGGCGGCGTCCTAGGCCACTAGACGACGGGACCGTGCCTGCTGTCGCCGGATCCGGGGGACCGGATCCGCAACGGCCTCGGGGAGGAGGCCGCAGCTGGGGTACCAGGACTCGAACCTAGACTAACTGAACCAGAATCAGTCGTGCTGCCAATTACACCATACCCCACCGCTTCGGGCTTTCCTCTCGGTCCGCCCTGGCGACTCCGAAAGAATAGCCCACGTTGCGGACTAGGACCAAAACGATTGCCCCGGCTCGGCCCTGAGCCGAATCCGTGACACGGGAGTACCCGGCGGGAACGGGGTGTGTAACGCTGTTTTCGGAGATCTGTCCGCATGTGAGGAGCCCCAGCCTTGGCAGAGAGCCAGTCGAGCCAGTCGAGCCCGTCGAGCCCGTCCAACCCGTTCTTCACCCCCAGCACGCTGCCCTACCGGCTGCCGCCCTTCGCGGAGATCCGCGAGGAGCACTACCTGCCCGCGTTCGAGCGCGGCATGGCCGAGCAGCTGGCGGAGGTGGCGGCGATCACGGGCGACCCCGCGCCCCCCACCTTCGCCAACACCATCGAGGCGCTGGAGCGCTCCGGGCAGATCCTGAAGCGGGTCTCGACCGTCTTCTTCAGCCTCGCCTCCTCCGACGCGACCGACGGCATCCGGGCGATCGAGAAGGAGATCTCCCCCCGGCTGACCAAGCACGCCGACGCCATCCACCTCGACCGCGCGCTCTACGCGCGCATCAAGCAGGTCTCCACCGACGACCCGGAGGAGGCCTGGCTGCTGGAGAAGTACCGCGAGGACTTCGTCCGGGCCGGCGCCGAGCTGTCCGATACCGAGCAGGAGCGGCTGCGCGCCCTCAACGAGGAGCTGTCCACGCTCGCCACCGCCTTCGCGCAGAACCTGCTGACGGCGGGCACCTCCTCGGCCCTGGTCGTCGAGGACGCCAAGGAGCTCGACGGGCTCTCCGAGAGCGCCCTGGAGGCGATCGCCAAGGACGGCAAGTACGTCCTGCCGCTGCTCAACTTCACCAACCAGCCGGCCCTGGCCGAGCTGACCGACCGCGGGACCCGCAGGAGACTGTACGAGCTCTCGGTGAGCCGGGCGCCGGAGAACTTCGGGCTGGCGGCCAGGATCGCCGCGCTCCGCGCCGAGCGGGCGGCCCTGCTCGGCTTCCCCCACCACGCGGCCTACTCCGTCGCCGACCAGACCGCCAAGACCACCGAGGCCGTCGAGGAGATGCTCGGCAAGCTGGTGGGCCCGGCGGTGGCCAACGCCCGGCGCGAGGCCGAGGCGCTGAGCGAGCAGGCCGGCTTCCCCATCGAGCCGTGGGACTGGTCGTTCTACGCGGAGAAGGTGCGCAAGGCGCGCTACGACTTCGACAGCTCCGAGCTGCGCCCCTACTTCGAGCTGGACCGGGTGCTCCGGGACGGCGTCTTCCGCGCAGCCACCGAGCTGTACGGCGTGACCTTCACCGACCGGACCGACCTGATCGGCTACCACCCCGACGTCCGGGTCTACGAGGTCTTCGACGCCGACGGCTCGCCGCTGGGCCTGTTCCTGTTCGACCCCTACGCCCGGCCCACCAAGCGGGGCGGCGCCTGGATGAACAACCTCGTGGACCAGTCGCGCCTGTTCGGCGAGCGGCCCGTGGTGATGAACAACCTCAACATCACCAAGCCCGCGCAGGGCCCGACGCTGCTGACCTTCGACGAGGTCAACACCGCCTTCCACGAGTTCGGCCACGCCCTGCACGGCCTGTTCTCCGATGTCCGCTTCCCGCGCGTCTCCGGTACCACGGTCCCCCGTGACTTCGTGGAGTATCCCTCCCAGGTCAACGAGATGTGGGCGACCTGGCCGTCCATCCTGGAGGGCTTCGCCCGCCACCACGAGACCGACGAGCCCGTCCCGGCGGAGCTGCTGGAGAAGATGCGGGCCGCGGAGAAGTTCAACCAGGGCTTCGCGACGGTCGAGTACCTCGCCGCCGCGCTGCTGGACTGGGCCTGGCACAAGCTCGCCCCGGGCGAGACCGTCGAGGACCCCGAGGCGTTCGAGGCGGCGGCCCTGGAGCGCGCGGGGATCGCCTTCGAGCTGGTCCCCCCGCGCTACCGGACCAACTACTTCGCGCACGTCTTCTCCTCCGGCGTGGGCGGTTACAGCGCCGGCTACTACTCTTACATCTGGAGCGAGGTCCTCGACGCCGACAGCGTCGAGTGGTTCAAGGAGAACGGCGGGCTGAGGCGGGAGAACGGCGACCACTTCCGCGCCACGCTGCTGTCGGTGGGCGGCTCCAAGGACGTGATGGCCGCCTTCCGCGACTTCCGCGGGCGCGAGCCGCGCATCGAGCCCCTGCTGGAGCGGCGGGGCCTGCTGGCCTGAGACCCCCGGCCCGGGGCCGCCCTGGCCCGCTGAAGGGCTTCGAGCCCGGGGGAGGCGCCTTGCCTCCCCCGGGCTCTTTCACGACTCCAGCGCCGCTATGGCCTCCCGCAGCCACTGCTTCTCGGCGGTGCCGGTGGCCCGGGCGATCAGCAGCATGCCGCGGTGGAACGGGTCGGAGACCTCCTCGGCCCGCTGCGGCCGGCCGTCCGCGTAGAAGAAGCTCGCGGGCGTCTGGAGGAAGTCGAGGCGGCGGCGCAGGACCCTGGCCTGGTCGGCGCGGTCGGGGAGCTGCGACAGGAAGGCCAGCAGGCCGAAGAACCGGGTCTGGTCGCTGATGTCGAGCTCGTCCGGCTCGCGGAGCCGGCGCAGCAGCTCGGCCCGGCCCGCCTCCGTCAGGGTGAGCACCTGGCGCCGGGCGGCGGCCGCCCCCTCCTCCTCGTGCCGCTCCAGCAGCCCGGCCTTCTCCAGCCGGGTGATGGCGGGGTAGAGCGCGCCGTCGCTGACCGGGCGGAGGTGGCCGCTCAGCTGGTGGATGCGGGCCTTGAGCTCGTAGCCGTGCTTGGGCCCCTCGCCGAGCAGGCCCAGGATCGACAGGGTAAGGTCGCCGCTTGCCATGGGCGCATCGTAACGCTATACCTCTAAACGAGCTATATCGAATCGAGGTAAAGCATGGCGCTGATCCGCCTCGCCCTGCCCGTCTATGTGGAACTGCTGACCGCCGTGGTCGCCGTCGGCCTGATCGACCTGCTGTGGGTCTCCGGGCTGGGCGGGCGCGCGGTGGCCGCCGTCACGATCGCGACCACCGTAGAGAACCTCGTGCTGGGCGTGGTCCTCGCCGTCACCACGGGGACCACCGTCCTGGTGGGCCGGCGCGACGGCCGGCTGCCCACCGCCCCGGTCGTCCGCACGGCGTGGCTGCTGTGCGCGGCGGCCGGCCTCGCCGTGGCCGTCCCCGGCGTGCTGCTCCGCGAACCGCTCGCCGCCCTGTTCACCGACGACGCCGCCACGGCCGCCCTGACCGCGGACTTCTTCCTGGTCTCCATGGCCGGGGTCCCGGTCTTCTACGCCCAGTCCCTGGCCGACGGGGTCTTCAAGGGCTTCGGGGACACCAGGACCCCGATGCGCAACGCGCTGCTCTGCAACGCGCTGGTGATCGCCCTCGACCCCCTGTTCGTCTACGGCCTGGCGCTGGGCGTGCCCGGTGCGGCGCTGGCGACCGTACTGGCCCGGCTGGTCACCCTCGCCGTCTCCCTGACCCTGCTGCTGCGGCGGGCGCCCGGGGTTCCCGCCCCGGCGCCTCCGGCCCGAGGTCCCGGGGAGCGGGCGGGCGCGGACCGGGAGGTCAGGGCGGATGGAGGATCCGGAGCGCGGGCGGGCGCGGACCGAAGGGCCGCGGCGCCGGAGCCGCCGGCACGGGCGCACGCCGCGGAGATCCTCCGCACCGGCCTGCCCATGTCCGGCGACTTCCTGGCCAGGTCCCTGGCCGGCCTGCTCATGGTCGACATCGTGGGCGGGCTCGGGGTCGCGGCACTGGCCGGGTACGGCATCGGCACGAAGATCATGCTGGCGGGCGTGATGGCCTTCTACGCGCTCCGCCAGGCCGCGCTGATCCGCACCGCCCGCACCGGCCGGGCCGGACCGGTGCTCCGGTACGGCCTGGCTGCCGGGGCGGCGGTCGCCGCCGTGCTCAACGCGGTCGCGGCGCCCGCGGCGGGGCTGTTCACCGGCGACCCCGCGACGGCCGCCGCGGCCGTGGACTTCCTGCGCTGGATGACGCTCTATCTCGTCCCGTTCGGCGGCCTGATCGCGCTGGGCGGCGTGCTCCAGGCCGAGGGCAGGGGCGGCCGGCTGCTCGCCGCCACGCTGGCGGGCTTCGCGGTCCAGCTGCCCCTGGCCGCCCTCCTCGCCTCCGCGCTCGGGGCGAGCGGCGTCTGGCTGGCGATGGCGGCCGGGGCCGCGCTCAGCCTCGCAGGCGCGTCAGCGCCGCGCGCAGGCGCTCGATCGAGCGCTCCCGGCCGAGGGCCTCGATCGACTCGAACAGCGGCAGGCCGACCGTCCGGCCGGTGACCGCCACCCGGACGGGGGCCTGGGCCTTGCCGAGCTTGAGCCCGTGCTCCGCGCCGACCTCCTCCAGGGCGGTCTTCAGCGCCTCGGGGGTCATCTCGGCCGTCTCCAGGCGGGCGAGGTAGCCGGTCAGGATCTCCTCGGCCGGTCCCTTCATCGCCTTGTCCCAGGAGGCCTGGTCGAAGAAGGGCTCGTCCAGGAAGAGGAAGTCGACGTTCGCGCTGATCTCGGAGAGCACCGAGATGCGGGTCTGCGCCAGCTCGGCGACCTTCGTGAAGGTCGCCCGGTCCCAGCTCGGGTCGAGCCACGGCTCGCAGCGCCGGACGAACTCGTCCAGCGGGAGCGCCCGGATGTACTCGCCGTTGAAGGCCCGCAGCTTCTTCTCGTCGAAGAAGGCGTTGGCGGAGTTGACGTCCTCCAGCTTGAACAGCGGCATCATCTCCGACCAGGGCATGATCTCCCGGTCCTCGCCGGGCCCCCAGCCGAGCAGCATCAGGTAGTTGACCATCGCTTCGGCGAGGTAGCCCTCCTCGCGGTAGGACTCCAGGGCCACCTTGTCGCGGCGCTTGGAGAGCTTCTTGCGCTGCTCGTTGACGATGACCGGCAGGTGCGCCCAGACCGGCGGCTCGGCGCCCAGCGCGGGCCACAGCAGCTCCTGGCGCTGGGCGTTGGACAGGTGCTCCTCGCCCCTGACCACGTGGGTGATGCCCTGGGTGATGTCGTCGACCGCGTTGGCCAGCACGTACAGCGGCGAGCCGTCGCTGCGCGCGATGACGAAGTCCTCCTGCGCGTCGTTGGGGAACTCCACCCGGCCGCGGATCACGTCGTCCACCACGGTGACGCCCTCGTCGGGGGTGCGGAAGCGGACCGCGCCCTCGCTCAGGCCCCGGTCGCGGCAGAAGCCGTCGTAGCCCTTGTGCTGCGAGCCGGTGCGCTCCTCGAGCTTGTCGCGGGTGCAGTCGCAGTAGTACGCCTTGCCGTCGGCGAGCAGCTTCGCGACGGCCTCGCGGTGCCGCGGCTCGTTCTCCGACTGGAAGTGGGGGCCCTCGAAGACCGGGCTCTCGTCGCTGATCCCGATCCAGGCCAGGGCCGACAGGATGCCCTCGGTCCACTCCGGCCGGTTGCGCGCGGCGTCGGTGTCCTCGATGCGCAGCACGAAGCGGCCCCCGGACTGCTGGGCCAGCGCCCAGTTGAACAGCGCCGAGCGGGCGCCGCCGACATGGAACATGCCGGTGGGCGACGGAGCGAAACGAACCCTGATCATCGGGAGACCACCACGTTGCTGAGAGTGCCGATACCTTCGATGCCGACGCTGACCTCGTCCCCGATCTCGAGCGGGCCGACCCCCTCGGGCGTCCCGGTGAGGATGACGTCGCCGGGGATCAGGGTCATGACCGCGCTCACGTGGGCGATCAGCGCGGGGATGTCGTACATGAGCTTGGAGGTGCGCGAGCTCTGCCGGACCTCGCCGTTCACCTTCGTGGTGATACCCAGGTCGGCGGGGTCGAGCTCGGTCTGGATCCACGGGCCGAGCGGGCAGAAGGTGTCGAAGCCCTTGGCCCGGGTGAACTGCACGTCCTTCTTCTGCAGGTCGCGGGCGGTGACGTCGTTGGCGCAGGTGTAGCCGAAGACCACCTCGTGGGCCCGCTCGACGGGCACCTGGTGGCAGAGCCTGCCGATGACCACGGCCAGCTCGCCCTCGTAGTCGACCCGCTGGGAGAGCCCCACCGGGTAGGCGATGGCGTCGCCCGTGCCGATCACCGAGGTGGACGGCTTCAGGAAGAACAGCGGCTCCTCGGGCACCTCGCCGCCCATCTCGCGGGCGTGCTCGGCGTAGTTCCTGCCGATGGCGACGACCTTGCTGGGCAGCATGGGCGCCAGCAGCTTGACGTCGGTGAGCGCGTGCCGTTCGCCGGTGAACTGGATCGGGCCGAACGGATGACCGGAGATCGCCGAGACGAACTCCTCACCCGGGCCGCCCTCGACCACCCCGAATCCGACACCGTCGCCTGTGGAGAACCTCGCTATACGCACAGGACAAGGCTAGTGCCGGTCCGGCTCACGCCGGACCGGTCCCGGACGCGGCGCACGGGCCGCGGGGTCGTTCCCGGGACCGCGGGAGGGGGGACCGTAGGGTGATCGGGAAGACGTTCCGGAAGGAGGCCTCATGTCGGTTGTGAAGATGAACGTGCTCACGGTGCCCCCGGAGATGCGCGAGGAGCTGGAGCGGCGCTTCTCGAACCGGGCGGGGTTCGTGGAGTCGGCCGACGGGTTCGAGTGGTTCGAGCTGCTGCGCCCGGTGGACGGCCTCGACCGCTACCTGGTGTACACCCGCTGGCGCTCGGAGGAGGACTTCCAGCGCTGGACCGAGAGCCGGGCGTTCCAGCAGGGCCACGCCCAGGCCGCCGCCGAGGCCGGCGCCCCGGGCCACGGCCACGCACAGGACCAGGGGCAGGGCCACGGTCACGGCCAGGGGCACGGTCACGGCCAGGGCGGTCCGGCCGCCTCCGCCGCCGAGGTCTGGTCGTTCGAGGTCGTGCAGAGCACCGGCCCGAAGTCCTGACCCGCCCCGGTGACCGGGCCCGCGGGCCGGGCGGTCAGCGGTCCAGCGGGTTGGCCGCGATGCGGTCGGCGACGCCGCCGCGGACGAACCGCCCGGCGAGGCTGTCCGGCTTGCGCTCCCCCTGCTCCAGGATGCAGGCGGTGAACTCCTTGCCGATCTCCAGCCGGGGGTACCGCGCGAGCACCTCGGCCCGCAGCTCCGCGGGCCAGTCCTCGGGCCTGCGGCCGGAGATGTCCAGCCCGGTGGAGAGCTCCAGCAGGTGCCCCTCCGGGTCGGCGGTGACGTCCACCTCGTCCCACATGTGCCGCACGATCACCTCAGAGACCCGGCGGCGGCGCTCGACCGGCCAGCCCGCCCCCGCGGCGAAGACCCACGCGACGTGGCCCCCGGCCTCCTCGAACGGCACCGTGCGGCTGTCGAACTCCGCGACCAGCCCGATGTCGTGGAACATCGCCGCCACGTAGAGCAGCTCCGCGTCGAAGGCGATGTCGCGGGCCTGCGCGTAGGCCGCCGCCCACAGGTAGGCCCGGACCGAGTGGCCCAGCAGCGAGGGCGTGCAGTAGGCGGTGGCCGCCTCCAGCGCGGCGCGGCAGGCGGGCGTGTCGGGGATGACGATGTCGTCGAGTCTCATGCGCCCAGGATCCCCGGGGCCGCCGGAGCGCACGAGTGTCCGGCAGGACACCCGCCGATAGGATCCCGCCATGGCCCATCCGGCGCAGACCTCTCCGGCGGCTCCGCCCCCGGCGGGTTTCTCGACGGTCGCGGTGCTGCTCTTCGACGAGATCCCGCTGTTCGAGGCCTCGGTGCCGATCGCGGTCTTCGGCGAGCGGCGGGCCGGGACACCCGAGTTCGAGGTGCGGGCGGTGTCCGCCGAGGGCGGACCGGTGCGCACGGACGCGGGGCTCACCCTCGCCGCGCCGTACGGCCTGGCGGCCGCAGAGGACGCCGACCTGGTGATCGTGCCGACCTGGCGGCACCCGCTCTCGTCCCGCCCGCCCTCACCGGAGGCGCTGGACGTGCTGCGCCGGGCCCACGCCCGGGGCGCGACGGTCGTCTCCCTGTGCCTGGGCACGTTCGTGCTGGCCGCCGCCGGCCTGCTGGACGGGCGCCCGGCCACCACCCACTGGCGCTACACCGGCCTGCTGGCCTCGATGCACCCGCGCGTCGAGGTCCGGCCGGACGTGCTCTACGTGGACGAGGGCGACATCCTCACCTCGGCCGGGAGCACCGGCGGCATCGACCTGTGCCTGCACCTCGTGCGCCGCTCGTACGGCACGCGGGTGGCCAACACCATCGCCCGGAGCCTGGTCACGCCGCCGCACCGGGCCGGCGGCCAGGCGCAGTACATCGACCACCCCGTCCCGGCCCCCGCGGCCGGCGACCCGCTCGGCGACGTCCTGGACTGGGCCCTGCGCCACCTGGACCGGGAGCTGACCGTGGACGCGCTGGCCGCCCGGGCGCTGATGAGCCGGCGCACCTTCGACCGGCGGTTCCGGCGGGCCACCGGGACGACTCCCGCCCAGTGGCTGCTCCACCAGCGGGTCCTGCACGCCCAGCGGCTGCTGGAGACGACCGACGAGCCGGTCGAGCGGATCGCCCGGCGGGCGGGCTTCGCCTCCGCGGTGGCGCTGCGGCCCCATTTCCGCCGCCAGGTGGGAGTCTCGCCCGCCGCCTACCGCGCCGCCTTCTGCGGCCCCTCCGGCCCGGACCGCGCCCCCGGCACCGGCACGGGAGCCGGGACCGGCTCAGGGGGCGGCGCCGGAACGCCCCCGGCGGAGACCGCCGCGGGCGCCGTGGCGTGAATCCCTCGGCGGATGGCCGACCGCGCCCTCACGCCGGGCCCTCCCCCGCCGCCAGGCTGAGCGCATGAAACGCGCCCTCGTCGTCATCGACGTGCAGAACGAGTACTTCACCGGGGAGCTCCCGATCGCCCACCCGCCGCGCGAGGAGAGCCTGGCGGCGATCCTGACCGCCATGGACACCGCCCGCGAGCACGGCGTCCCGGTCGTCGTGGTCCGGCACACCGCCCCGGCCTCCTCGCCGCTGTTCGGCTCCGGCGGGCACGGCTGGGAGCTGCGCGAGGAGGTGGCGGGCAGGCCGTACGACCACCTGGTGGACAAGGCGAGGCCCTCGGCCTTCACCGGGACGGACCTGGGCGGGTGGCTGGCGGAGCGGGGCGTCGACACGCTGACCGTCGCCGGGTACATGACCCAGAACTGCGACGAGTCCACCGCCCGCGACGCCTTCCACCGGGGCATGGCCGTGGAGTTCCTGTCGGACGCCACCGGCACGGTCGCGCTGACGACCCCGGCGGGGAGTCTTTCCGCCCGCCGGGTGCACGAGCACGTGCTGGTGGTGATGGCCTCCAACTTCGCCGCGGTGGCCACCACCGCCGAGTGGGCCGCCGCCGTCCGGGCCGGGGAGCCGCTGCCCCGGCCGAGCATCTGGGCGAGCACCCGCCAGGAGACCCGCGCCGGCGGGTGACGGACCGGGCCCGGCCGGCCACGCCCCGTGCGGCCTGGCCGGACCGTGCATCTAGTTGCTAACGATGCCCTGGGAAAAGTCACCCCGGCTTGACCGGTTCGGTGGGATATCGATGGGATGATGGCCAAGCTTTCTCATGTACCCCACCTGCCCCGGAAGGAAACTGGCGTGCGCCCCCGCACACGAGCACTCGTCCTGTCCACCGCCCTGCTGCTGGCCTCCGGCGGCGCCGCCGGCACAGCGGAGGCGGCGAACACCGGCGGCGCGGTCAAACGCACCGCCGAGTGCCAGGGCGACTGGCTGCCCGCCACCCCGACCGGGCCGGAGGTCATGGCCGGGGAGGTGTCCTTCCTCGACCTTCCGCCGGTCAAGGTGGGCAGGGACGTCGACTGGCGGACCGACCCCTACCGCAACCGCTCCTGGAGCATGGTCTTCCACTCCCTGCGCTGGATGGGCCGCCTGGTCGCCGACTACGAGACGAACGGGGAGAAGGCCTACCTGGAGCGCGCCGCCGAGATCGCCCGTGACTGGGTGAAGGACAACCCCCGGCGCGGCGGCGGCAGCCCGTACGCCTGGCAGGAGCACCCGATCGCGCTGCGCGCCCCCGCCCTGGTCTGCCTGAGCAAGCACGTCAAGGAGTCCTGGCTGACGCGCAGCCTGGCCGAGCACGCCGCGATGCTGTCGGACCCGAGGCTCTACGAGAAGGGCCACAACCACGGCATCGACCAGGACATCGCGCTGCTCGGCATCGGCTGCCGCTACGGGCGCGACCAGTGGTCCTCCCTCGCGATCCGCCGCCTGACCGAGACCGTCGAGCTCGACGTCGACTCCCAGGGCGCGCTGCGCGAGCAGGCTCCCCGCTACGCGGTCTACGTCCACGACCGGCTCAAGGTCGCGATGGACAACATCAAGGCGTGCGGCCGGAAGGTGCCGTCGGCGATCGAGAAGCGCTGGGAGTCGCTCAAGACCTTCATCGCCCACTCCACCAAGCCCGACGGCTTCATGGTCCCGATCGGCGACGGCGGCGCCGACGTGCGCCCGGTCGGCTACGACAACCCGAAGAAGACCGTGCAGGTGTACCGGAACGGCTACGTGTACGGCCGGACCTCCTGGGGCAAGCCGGACTCGGCGTTCTACTCCATCCGGTTCGGCCCGGGCACCAAGTACCACGGCCACGAGGACCACCTGGGCGTCACCTACTACGCCCAGGGCCGCGACGTCCTGGTCGACGTGGGCTTCCACTCCTACGAGGACAGCGCCTACCGCCACTGGACGATGTCCCCCGAGGCGCACAACGTGCCCGTCGTGGCCGGCGCCCGCTTCCGGCCCAGGACCGCCACCTCCCTGACCCGGTCCTCGATCAAGGACGGCCGGCAGGGCTTCCGCCTCACCGACAGGGCGTACGGCGTGCCGCGCACCCGCTCGGTCCTGGTCAACCACGGCGAGGACGTCATGGCCGTGCTCGACACGGTGCCCAAGGGCTCGAAGGTCCGCACCCTCTGGCACTTCGCCGCGAACCTGTCGGTGGTCTCCGACGACGGCGGCCGGGTCGTGGTCAAGGACCCGAGCGGCTGGAAGGCGACGCTGGTCCAGATCGCGATGCCGTCCTGCGCGCCGGTCGGCGGCCAGAAGGTCGTCCGCGGCGCGAGCGGCCCCTACCAGGGCTGGGTCTCCCCCGCCTACCTGAAGAAGCAGGCCGCCCCCGCCGTCATCTCCCCCGACGTCGCCGGCTCGCTGCTGACCGTGGTGGTGCCCGGCACCGACAAGCCCTCGGTCTCCTGCTCCGGCGGCAAGGTCACCCTGGAGACCTCCAAGGGCTCGGTCTCCTTCAAGGCCGCCGGCACGGTCCTGTCCTGACCCGCGGGGCCCCGGCCCGCCGACCGGGCCGCCGGGCCGGGCCCGCGTGGCGGGGCCGCGCCGTAGCGGCCCCGCCCGGCGGGCTCCTCAGTCCGTGGCGTGCCCGGCACGCAGCAGGCCGTAGGTGACGGCCTGCTCCAGCGCCTGCCAGGACGCCTCGATGACGTTCTCGGCGACGCCCACCGTGGCCCACTCGCCCGCCGCGTCGCTGGAGGTGATCAGCACCCGGGTGATCGCGTCGGTGCCGTGGGTCCCCTCCAGGATGCGCACCTTGAAGTCGACCAGCTCGACCGCCGCCAGGTCCGGGTAGAGCCGCTCCAGCGCGGCCCGCACCGCCTTGTCCAGCGCGTTGACCGGGCCGTTCCCCTCGCCGGTGGCGACGATCCGCTCGCCCTTGGCGTGCAGCTTGACCGTGGCCTCGCTGACCAGCTCGCCGCCGCGCGTCCGCTCGACGATCACCCGCCAGGACTCGACCTCGAAGTGGCGGCGGCGCTCGCCCGCGACGGTGTCGCGCAGCAGCAGCTCGAAGGAGGCGTCGGCGGCCTCGAAGGTGTAGCCGCGCGACTCCATGTCCTTGACCCGCTCCACCAGGTCGCGCGCGGTCTCCGCCGGCAGCTCGTAGCCCAGCTCCCGGCCCTTGAGCTCGACCGAGGCCCGGCCGGCCATGTCGGAGACGAGCATGCGCATGTCGTTGCCGACCAGCGCCGGGTCGATGTGCTGGTAGAGGTTGGGGTCCACCTTGATGGCGCTGGCGTGCAGGCCGGCCTTGTGCGCGAAGGCCGAGACGCCGACGTAGGGCGCGTGGGAGTTCGGGGTGACGTTGGTGACCTCGGTGATCGCGTGCGCGATCCGGGTCATGTCGGCCAGCGCCTGCGGCGGCACGAGGTCGAAGCCCCGCTTGAGCTGGAGGTTGGCCACCACGGTGAACAGGTTGGCGTTGCCGGAGCGCTCGCCGTACCCGTTGGCGCAGCCCTGCACGTGCGTGGCGCCCGCCCGCACCGCGGCGAGGGTGTTGGCCACCGCGCAGCCGGTGTCGTCGTGGCAGTGGATGCCGATGCGGGCCCCGGTGCCGACCGCCTCGTGGACGATCTCGGCGAGCTCGTCGGGGAGCATGCCGCCGTTGGTGTCGCAGAGCGCGATCACCGAGGCGCCCGCCTCGGCGGCGGTGCGCAGCACCTCCAGCGCGTACGCCGGGTTGGAGGCGTAGCCGTCGAAGAAGTGCTCGGCGTCGAGGAAGACCCTCTGGCCCTCCGCACGCAGGTGGGAGACGGTGTCGCGGATCATCGCGAGGTTCTCCTCCAGCGTCGTGCGGAGGGCCAGCTCCACGTGCCGGTCGTGGCTCTTGGCGACGAGGGTCACGACCGGCGCGCCGGATTCGCGCAGTGCGGCCACCAGTGGGTCGTCGGCTGCCTTCACGCCGGCCCGGCGGGTCGCGCCGAACGCGGCGAGCTGCGCGTGCTTCAGGTCGAGCTCGGTCCGAGCCCGCCGGAAGAACTCGGTGTCCTTGGGGTTGGCGCCGGGCCAGCCGCCCTCGATGAACCCGACGCCCAGGCCGTCCAGGTGCCGCGCGATGGCCAGCTTGTCGGCCACGGTGAGGTTGAGGCCCTCCTGCTGCGCACCGTCGCGGAGCGTGGTGTCGTAGACGTGGAAGCGGTCGTCGGTCATCGGTGATCTCCTTCGCGGTGCGGTGTCGCCGCGCGCCCATTCGGCTCGGGAAAGCAAAAAGACCCCTCACGGACGTGAGAGGTCTGCGCGCCGGCGGTGTCCCTTTTCAGCCGGCGCGCCTGCCGATAATGAGCAGACCGTAGGACATGATGCTCTGCAGTCTGCCACATGCGACCGCCATCTGACACATCGATCTCGGGATCCGAGACGTACGGCACGGCCCCGCCGGGCAGGGGCCCCTCCGTGTAGATCGCCGGTGACCGGTGAGAATGGCGTGATGAAGGCGATTTATCTCGAACCGACCGTCGGGCAGTATCTGCTCGCGCACTCCGCCCGGCCGGACGAGCTGCTCGACGAGCTCGCCATGGAGACCCGCGAGCTCACGGGCGAGCGGGCGATCATGCAGATCACCCCGGCCCAGGGAGGGTTCCTCACGATGATCGCCCAGATCCGCGAGGCCCGGAACGCCGTGGAGGTGGGCACCTTCACCGGTTACTCCTCCATCTGCCTGGCCCGCGGCCTGGTGCCCGGGGGGAGGCTGACCTGCTTCGACATCAGCGAGGAGTGGACCACGGTGGCCCGGCGCTACTGGGAGAAGGCGGGGCTGGCCGACCGCATCGAGCTCCGCCTCGGCCCGGCCGCGATCCGGCTCCGGGAACTGCCCGCCGACCCGCCCGTCGACCTGGCGTTCATCGACGCCGACAAGCCGAACTACCCGGTCTACTACGAGATCCTGATGTCCCTGCTCGCCCCGGGCGGGGTGATCCTCGTCGACAACACCCTGGGCGGCGGCCGGGTCGCCCAGCCCAAGGACCGCGACGAGGGCGTGGAGGCGCTGCGCGACTTCAACGACATGGTCGCCTCCGATCCCCGGACCACCTCGATCATGCTCCCCATGGCCGACGGACTGACCATGATCCGGAAGCGCTGACGGGAGGGTGCCCGGCCCGGGGCCGCAGGCGTGCGCGGCCCGGGCCGGGACGCCGGTCAGCAGATCTTGTGGACCCAGCCGAACGGGTCGGGGCGGCTGCCGTACTGGATGCCGGTGAGCTCCTCGCGGATGCGCCGGGTGACCGGGCCGGGGGTGCCGTCGCCGATCGTCCAGGCGCGGTCGGCGCCCTTGACCGAGCCGACCGGGGTGACGACCGCGGCGGTGCCGCAGGCGAAGACCTCGGTGAGCTCGCCGGAGGCGCAGCCCTCCTGCCACTCCTCGATCGAGATGCGCCCCTCCTCGGCGGTCAGGCCGAGGCCGTCGGCCAACGCGAGGATCGAGTCGCGGGTGATGCCCGGAAGCAGCGTGCCGGTGAGCGCGGGCGTGAGCAGCCGGTCGCCGTAGACGAAGAACAGGTTCATCCCGCCCATCTCCTCGACGTAGCGGTGCTCGCCCGCGTCCAGCCAGACCACCTGGTCGCAGCCGTTCTCGACGGCCTGGCGCTGGGCCACGAAGGCCGCCGCGTAGTTCCCGCCGCACTTGGCGAAGCCGGTGCCGCCGGGCGCGGCCCGGGTGTACTCGGTGGACAGCCAGACCGAGACCGCCTTGCTCGCGCCGAAGTAGGCGGCGGCCGGGGAGGCGATCACCATGTACTTGTAGGTCTTGGACGGGTAGTTCACGCCGAGCGCGGGCTGCGTGGCGATCATGAAGGGGCGCAGGTAGAGGCTGTGGCCCGGCGTCGTCGGCACCCACTCCCGGTCGGTCTGGACCAGCAGCTCCAGCGACTCGACGAACGTCTCCTCGGGCAGCTCCGGCATGGCCATGCGCCGCGCGGAGGTGTTGAAGCGGGCGGCGTTGGCGTACGGCCGGAACGACACGATCGCCCCGCCCGGCTGCCGGTAGGCCTTCAGGCCCTCGAAGAGCTCCTGGGCGTAGTGGAAGACCGAGGTCGCCGGGTCCATGACGAGCGGGCCGTACGGCATGAGCCGGGCGTCGTGCCAGCCCTCGCCCTCGGTGTAGTCGATCGAGATCATGTGGTCGGTGAAGACCTGCCCGAACCCGGGGCTCTCCATTACCCGCTCGCGCTCTGCCGCGGTGCGCGCGTGGTCGGAGAGCTGCACATCGAAGCTGAGCTTCTGAGCGGTGGTCATGACGGAGATCCTTCTCTTTGTGATGGCTCTACCCTTTAGTCCATTCTGCGGTGGACTCGGGTAACGGGAAACTACTGCATCCGGGTGGGTGATCGGCAGGACCGCACCCGCCCGGATACGCGAAAGCGCCCGGCGGCTCTTGCGAGCCGCCGGGCGCGTCAGAGGTCGGGTGGGCGGCTTGTCAGCCGGCTACTCGGGCGGTGATGTCGTCGCCGATCTCCTGGGTGGTCCGGCCGCTCCAGCCGGTCTGCCGCTCGACCAGGTCGTCGGCGACGGCCTGCTCGACCCGGGCGGCGTCCTCGGCCAGGCCCAGGTGGTCCAGGAGCATGGCGACCGACAGGATGGTGGCGGTGGGGTCGGCCTTGCCCTGGCCCGCGATGTCCGGGGCGCTGCCGTGGACCGGCTCGAACATGCTGGGCGCGGTCCGGTCGGGGTTGACGTTGCCGCTGGCCGCCAGGCCGATGCCGCCGGCGATGGCCGCGCCGATGTCGGTGATGATGTCACCGAAGAGGTTGTCGGTGACGATCACGTCGAACCGCTGCGGCTGGTTGACGAAGAACATCGAGGCCGCGTCGATGTGGCAGTAGTCGGTCTCGACGTCGGGGTACTCCAGGCTGACCCGGTCGACCGTGCGGGCCCACAGGTCGCCCGCGTAGGTCAGCACGTTCGTCTTGTGGACCAGCGTCAGCTTCCTGCGGGGCCGGGAGAGCGCCTTGTCGAAGGCGTAGCGGACGACGCGCTCGACGCCGTAGGCGGTGTTCACCGACTCCTGGGTGGCGACCTCCTGCGGGGTGCCGCGGCGCAGCACGCCGCCGGCCCCGGCGTAGAGCCCCTCGGTGCCCTCGCGCACGACGATCATGTCGATGTCCTCCGGGCGGACCCCGCCGAGGGGGGTCTCCACGCCGGGGAAGAGCTTGACCGGGCGGAGGTTCACGTAGTGGTCGAGCTCGAAGCGGAGGCGGAGCAGCAGGTCGCGCTCCAGGACGCCCGGGGGCACACTGGGGTCGCCGACCGCGCCGAGCAGGATCGCGTCGTATCCGCGCAGCTCGTCCAGGACCACGTCCGGGAGGGTCTCACCGGTCTCGTGGTAGCGCTTGGCGCCGAGGTCGTAGGTGGTGGTCTCCACCTTCGTCCCGACCGCTTCGAGGACCTTCAGGCCCTCGGCCACGACTTCGGTCCCGATCCCGTCGCCGGGGATGACCGCCAGGCGGATGTTGCGCGAGTTCATGCAGGCACCTTACCGGTCCGTCCCGGTGGTCGGACACCGGTCTCAACTATTGGACAAATCAGCGGTTCGCAGGACGGATCCCCGCGAGGAGTGGCGGAGCGGACGATTCCGCCGGCGCAGGGCCGCTCCGGCGCCCCGGGGAGGCCCCGGCCGTCCGGCCCCGCGTCCGCCCGGGGGCCGGACGGCCGGCATCCGGTCAGCGGATGGGGGCGCCGCCGTTGTCGCGGCGGTCCAGAGCGGCCTGGAGGGCCTCGGCGGCCTCCTCCTTGGCGTCCTCGGGAGAGTTCCAGGGATACATGTCGTACATGGCGATTCTCATCTCGGTCGCACGGACATCGGAAACCATGGGGGGAGGCCGTCCGGGGACTCCGGTCGCGGACCCGGACCGGGCCTGGGGTCGCGGGTCCGGATCACGGACCGGCGACGGGGGGGCTTACCGACCGGCGCACGCCATCTCACCGCGGCGGGCTGCCGGCCTGCCCCTGTCAGGCCCCGCCGCGGCAGGTAATGAGTACGAGAACCTGGCGCATTTCCCCCCAGACTACCTGGTCGCCGGAGCGCCGTCTCGCCCGCCGTACGCAGTTCCCACATAGTGAGACGGCCGCCGCTCTCCCGTCCGGGAGAGCGGCGGCCGTCGTCCGGGCGGCGGGCGCCTACTCGGCGAGGTCGACCGAGCGGCCGCTCTCGGCGCCGATCTCACCGGCGATCTGCTCGACCACGTCGGCGGGGATCGCGGTGTCCACGGTCAGCGCGATGAGGGCCTTGCCGCCCTTGGCGTGCCGGGCCACCTGCATCGAGGCGATGTTGATGCCGTGGTCGCCGAGGATGCGGCCGACGACGCCGACGACGCCGGGGCGGTCGGAGTAGGTGAAGAACGACAGGTGGTCGGTCGGCTCGATCTCGATCTGGTAGCCGTTGACCTCGACGATCTTCGTGATCTGCCGCGGGCCGGACAGGGTGCCGGAGACGGAGACCGTACGGCCGTCGGCCAGCACGCCGCGGACGGTCACCACGTTGCGCCAGTCGGGGCTCTCGGCGCTGGTGACCAGCTCCACCTCCAGGCCGCGGTCCTTGGCCAGCAGCGGGGCGTTGACGTAGGTGACGGAGTCCTCGACCACGTCGGTGAAGACACCCTTGAGCGCGGCCAGCTCCAGCACGCGCACGTCCTGGGAGGCGATCTCGCCGCGGACCTCCACGTCGAGCTTGGTGGCGACCTCCCCGGCCAGGGCGGTGAAGACCCGGCCGAGCTTCTCGGCCAGCGGCAGGCCCGGCTTGACGTCCTCGGCGACGGCGCCGCCCTGGACGTTGACCGCGTCCGGCACGAACTCCCCGGCGAGGGCGAGCTTCACGCTCCGCGCCACCTGGGTGCCGGCCTTCTCCTGCGCCTCGTGGGTGGAGGCGCCCAGGTGCGGGGTGACGACGACCTGGTCCAGCTCGAACAGCGGGCTGTCGGTGACGGGCTCCTTGGGGAAGACGTCGATGCCCGCGCCGGCGACCCGGCCCTCCTTGATCGCCGCGTAGAGGGCGTTCTCGTCGATGATGCCGCCGCGGGCGACGTTGATCAGGCGCGCGGTCGGCTTGACGATGCGCAGCTCCTTGTCGCCGATGAGCCCGATGGTCTCCTTGGACTTCGGCAGGTGCACGGTGATGAAGTCGGCCTCGCGCAGGGCCTCCTCCAGCGAGACCAGGCGCACGCCCATCTGCGCGGCGCGGGCCGGCGGCAGGTAGGGGTCGTAGGCGATCAGCTCGACGCCGAACGGCTGCAGGCGCTGGGCGACGAGCTGGCCGATCTTGCCGAGGCCGAGGATCGCGACGACCTTCTCGTCGAGCTCCACGCCGGTGTACTTCGAGCGCTTCCACTCGCCGCCCTTGAGCGCGGCGTGCGCCTGGGGGACGTTGCGGGCGGAGGCGAGGATCAGCGCGACGGTGTGCTCGGCGGCGCTGGTGATGTTGGAGGTCGGGGCGTTGACGACCATGACGCCGGCCTTGGTCGCGGCCTCCACGTCCACGTTGTCCAGGCCGACGCCCGCGCGGGCGACGACGCGGAGCTTCGGCGCGTGCGCGATGGCCTCGGCGTCCACCTGCGTGGCGCTGCGCACGATGAGCGCGTCCACGTCGGCGAGGGCGGGCAGGAACTGGGCGCGGTCGGCGCCGTCGGTGTGGCGGACCTCGAAATCCGCGCCCAGGACCGCGAGACCGGCCTCGGAGAGTTCCTCTGCGACCAGTACGACGGGCTTGTTCACTGGTGGTTCCTTACGAGACGGGAAGGGCTGCACCGGACCTCACGCAGTCTATCTGCGCTTGTGAACGCGTTCACGAGTGTCCCGCGATCCGAGACAGAGATCACCCTCGGGAGCCACGCCGGGCGGCACCCCGCCCGCCGGACGGCGGTCTCGCTGTCCGGCGAACGGAGACTGGTACCCATCCCCGCGAATCTCATGCGTGGAACCTTCAACTTGGTATTGCTGCGATAAATCTTCACGATTACCCTCATAAGCCGTGGTCCTCTACCTATCGTTCGTCATATGAGCATCGGCAACCCCGCTCTCGGCGATGTGCTCGCGCAGCACGGCGGCCCGCACCGGCTGCTGGCGGCGCTTGCCGAAGGGGGACTCCTGGTCGCCGTGCGACCGGACCGCTCCGTCGTCCTGGGGACGACGCAGACCGGTGAGCGGGTGCTGCTCGGCTACACCTCGGCGAGCACCTACGCACGGCATCGCGGCAGTCACTCCCTGTCGGCCTGCGACGCCGACACCATCCTCGACATCCAGCGCGTCACCGGCGTGCGGGAGATCGTGATCGACGCCGCCGGCCCCACCGCGGCGGCCGTACCGATCGAGGACCTCCAGCGCTACCTGCGCTCGACCCGCAGCGGCCCGGCCCCGGCGATGTCCGGCACCGCCCCGACCGCGTACGCGACCGGGGCCATGGCCACCGTCGCCCGCGCCTCGGCGGTCAGCCCGGTGAGCCCCGCCGGCCCGATGGGCCCCCCGGGCGACCCGTTCCCGGCCGCCCGCCCGGCACCGCCGAGCCCGCACCCGGCCCCGGTGCCCACCGCCTCCGCCCAGCCGTGGATCCCCGCCCCGCGCCCCCACCTGTCGGGGCCGATGCAGATGGTCGACCCCGGCTACAAGCGGTGCACCCACCCGATCCTGCCCGCGCTGCGCGTGGCGATCGCGCACCTCCTGGCCGACTTCCCGCTCGTCCACCACGTGTGGATCTCCGAGGCCCGGACCGCCTCCGGCGCGCCCGGGATCATGCTGCACGTCAAGGTGCACATGTCGGCGGCCGAGGACGTGGTCCGGGACCTGCACCGGGGGGTGCGCGCCCGGCTGCCGCAGCTGGCGGCGAGCGGGGCGCCGATCCTCATGGCCAGGGTCGCCGACTCGCGCAGCGAGCAGCGCATGATCGAGATCGGCGCCCACGTGGTCTGCGCCGACGTACGGGACTGACCGCGGAGCGCCGGGGCAGGTGACCGCCGGACCGGCGGCACCCGCCGGCGGCGCCGAGGACGTCACGGGCGGCCGTGTCCCGGGATCCCACCGGCTCCCGGAACACGGCCGCCCCGGCCGCGCTTGGCCGTCTACGTCCTGGAAACGCCCGGCTCAGCGCTGACGGCCCCGGCCGGAGCGGTTCTGGTAACCATGCCGTGGCGGATCTGGCCGTGCGGTGGTCCGGCGGGCGCGGTGCGCTCCCGGCCGGTCAGGCCGCCGTCCCCGCGGTGATCATCCTCACCGCGGCGCCGACGACCTGCAAGCACCGGCTCGCGGAGGTTTCCGGAAGATGACCCGCTCGAACCCGATCCATCAGCTCCGCTATGCCGTACGGCATCCGGACCGGATCGTCCCCCACGTCAAGAGACTGGCCAGGGACACCTGGTTCCGGCTCCGTACCAGCGACCACATCGGCTACTACCGGGCCGTCATGAAGTCGGACACCGCGCGCAACCCCGAGGCCGCGGTGGGCAGCAAGACACACGAGCGCTGGCTCGCCCTCGGCCAGATGCAGTTCGACTACCTGGTCAAGCACGGCCTGCGTCCCGAGCACCGGATGCTGGAGATCGGCTGCGGCAACCTGCGCGCCGGCCGCCTGTTCATCGACTACCTCGACACCGGCGGCTACTACGGCATCGACATCTCCCCCGACATCCTCGTCGCCGCCCAGAAGACCCTCGTCACCTACGGCCTGCGCGACAAGCTGCCCCACCTGACCCCGGTGCTGGACCTGAGGCTGGAGTTCCTGCCCGACGCGCACTTCGACGTGGTGCACGCGCACAGCGTCTTCTCCCACTCCCCGCTGCACGTGATCGAGGAGTGCTTCGCCCACGTGGGCCGCGTCATGCGGCCCGGCGGCTGGTTCGACTTCACCTTCGACCGGACCGAGGGGCGCGAGCACCAGGTGCTGCGCGAGGACTTCTACTACCGGACCGAGACGCTGGTGGACCTGGCCGCGAAGTACGGCCTGACCGCCAAGTTCATGGACGACTGGGAGGAGCTCCCGCACAAGCAGTCCAAGATCCGCATCACCCTGCCGTAGGCCGCAGGCGTCCGGCCCGCCCTCCGGCGTCCGGAGGGCGGGCCGGGCCGTGCTCAGGTGATCCGGCGGGTGAGCGTCACCTTCGTGCGGACGGACACCGCGGCGACCAGTGCCGCCAGCAGGGGCAGGCCGAGGCCGACCGGCAGGAAGATCTGCCACGGAACGGCGAGGACGATCCCCTGTGTGCTCTCGATCGGCACCCCGTTGAGCGCCACCTCCTTCACCCGGTTCACGTGGGCGTTGCGCTGGATCGCCAGGGCGAAGCCGGGGACCAGTCCGACGAGCAGACCGAGCGGAGTGCCGAACCCGGCGACGAACAGCGCCTGGCCCGCCGCGACCAGCCGCCGGGTCCGCGGCCGCGCCCCGACCGCGGAGAGCGTGGCCAGGTCGGGCCGGGCGTCGGCGAGGGCGAGGCCGGAAGCGGTGAACGTGCCGCCGAGCACCACCACCGAGGCCACCGCCGCCATGATCCACAGATCGGAGGTCCCGCCGGGCGGGTTCGTGAGGACACCCCGTTCCGTACGGACCGCGACGTCGGGGGTGACGGCCCGCACCGGAGCGTCGAACCGCCGCTCCTGCTCCGGGGTCAGCCGGGCGACCGCCGGATCCACGATGAGATGGTTCAGCCTGACCTTCAGCCCGGTCCCCTCCCACGCGGAGAGCGGTGCCACGCCGAGGACCGCGGTGGGTTCCCGGACGGTGACCGCCGTGGCGGGCAGGGAGACCCGCTCCGGCCCTTCCAGACCGGACAGTCCCCGGGCCCAGAGGTGGAGCCGGATCCGCCCGCCGCGGACCGCCGCCGGATTGAAGATCACGGCTTTCCCCTCCGCCAGTGCCGCCTCGGCCGCGGGGTCGGACCGGCCCAGTAGGAAGCGGAGCAGGTCGGGCCCTCCCGCCGGGAGCTCGCCGAGCGGGCCCACCGTGGTCGTGCAGCCGTTGCAGCGGCCGTCGATCTGGCTGAGGCCGACGACCCGGCCGGCGGCGTCGACCGGCTTGTACGCCTCCACCAGCGGCACCCCGGGGATCGCCTGCTCGACGATCGGACGGATCTTCTTCCAGGACTCCTCGGTGACGTCGTCGCCGTGGACGACCGTGGTGCCCATCGGATAGGCCGCCCGGTGGCCCTCCGCGTAGAAACGCTGGGTGGTGACGGCGGCCGCCCCGACCGTGCTGAAGGCGGCCGCCGCGGCCATGACCGCGACCACGGCGGGAGCCGTGCGGCCCCGGTTGCGGACGGCGTCGCGGACGGCCAGCCGGAGCGGGAGCGGGAGCCGGCCCGCGAGCCCGCCCGCCAGCTTGACCAGCGACGGGGCGAGCATGACCAGCCCGAGCAGGCCGAGCACCGCGCCGCCGAAGACCCACTCGGTCTCCGCCCGGGCCCCGTGGACCGTCATCCCCGTCCCCGCCGCCGTCAGGAGCAGCCCGAGCAGGGGCCACCCGGCCCGGTCCCGCGGCCGGGGCGGCCGGCCGGCGAGCACCGCCGCCGGGCTCGTCCGCCCCGCCTGCACGGCGGGCACCACCGCCGCCGCCACCGCGCTGAGCACGCCGAGCCCCACGGTCAGCGCGACCGGTCCGACGGGTACCTCGAACGGCCCCAGCCGGCCGTCCGGCCAGGCGCCGACGGCGGACGCGGCCGCCCCGGCCGCGCCGACGCCGAGCAGGGCGCCGAGCACGGAACCGGCCGCTCCCAGGGTCAGCCCGTCGGCCAGCACGACCAGCTTGAGGTGGCGGGCCGAGGCGCCCTGGGAGGCCAGGAGCGCCAGCTCGCGGCGGCGGCGGCGCAGGCCGACGGCGAAGGCGGGTCCGGCCAGCAGCGCGACCTCGATCACGATCAGGGCCACCACCAGGCCCGCGTACACGAGCTCGTCCGTGCGGGCGCCGTCCCGGAAGTCGGCGAGGGCGTCCCGCGACCCGTCACCGGCCGGGGGCGGATCCTCCAAGACCGCGCGCGAGAGCACGGCCAGCCCCTCCCGGTTGAGCCGGAGCGTCTCCTCCCAGGTGACCGGCCCCGGCGCGTCCAGCAGCCAGAACCGCATGGCCCCGGCGTCGGCGGGGATCAGGCTGCCGGGCAGGCCGACGATCGTCCGGCCGTACTCGTGGGGTTGCTCCCGCACGATGCCCACCACCCGCTTGGGCACGTCGTCGCGGGTGCGGCGGTAGCGGAGGGTCGCGCCGATCCCGGCCTTCACCGAGGCGGTGACCACGACCTCGTCGGCGCTGCCCGGATAACGCCCGGAGAGCAGCGGGAACATGCCCTCCGTCATCGGGTCCCGCAGGTCGACCTCGCGGACCACCGCCTCGCCGTAGGCGGAACCCCGCCGGTACTCGCCGGGTTCCTCGCTCATCGGGATCACCCGGCTGCCCGGCCCGGCCAGGGCCTGGACCTCCGCCCGGCTCCGAGGCGACCGGGGCGGCTCCTGGCTGCGGGGCACCCACGACAGGCCGGTCTCGCCCTGCCGGACCGGCCCCGCCTCCCGGGTGTCCTCCAGCCGGGCGTCGGCCGAGCCGAGCCGCATGGGCAGCCGCTCGAGCGGGGTGAGGTCCTCGGTGGCCCGCCAGGTGAGCATGACGGTGACCGCGAGGACCGGCAGGCCGACCATCACCATGATGAGAGCGCTGCGGCCCCTGGCCCGCAGGGCGTCCCTGCGGGAGATGCGCAGGGCGGCGAGGAGGGCCGCCAGCGGGGAGCGGGCGCCTCCGCGGCCCGCGGGACGGCGTTCCCCGGCGCCGTCCGCGCGCCCGGCCGCCGGGTCCGCCCGCACCGTCCGGCCGGCGCTCATCGGGCGCTCTCCAGGGCGGAGGCGGTGGAGTCGGCGATCTCGCCGTCGCGCAGGAAGACGACCCGGTCGGCCCAGGCGGCGTAGCGGGGCTCGTGGGTGACCAGCAGCGCGGCCGCGCCGGCGTCGCAGCGGGCGCGGAGCAGGCCGAGGATCTCGTCCCCGGTGGGGGTGTCCAGCGCGCCGGTGGGCTCGTCGGCCAGGATCAGCCGCCGCTCGCCGACCAGGGCGCGGGCGATGGCGATCCGCTGCCGCTGGCCGCCGGAGAGCTCGTCGGGGAAGCGGCCGGGCTCGGTGATCCCGACCTCGGCCAGGATCTCCAGCGCCTCGCGCCGGGCCTGCCCCGCCCGGACGCCGTCCAGCTCGCGGGGGAGCATGACGTTCTCGGCGGCGGTCAGCGACGGGATCAGGTTGAGGTCCTGGAAGACGTAGCCCACGTGCCTGCGGCGGAGCGCGGCCAGTTCCTTCGCCGCCAGGCCGGCCAGCGGCACCCCTTCGACCGTCACCGTGCCGGAGGTGGGCGCGTCCAGCCCGCCGGCCACGTTGAGCAGCGTGGACTTGCCGGACCCGGACGGTCCCATCACCGCCACCAGCTCCCCGGCGGCCGCCTCCAGGCTCACCCCGCGCAGGGCGTGCACGGCCTGCGGCCCGTCGCCGTGGACGCGGGTCACGTCCGCCAGCCGTACGACCGGATCACTCATCAGAACTCCTCGTGCGGGGAGGTCCCGTCCCCCTGCTGCGGGGAAGGGGGCGCCTCCGGCGTCTCCTGGGTGCGGGAGGAGGCCGCGAGCACGGCCTCGCAGTGGTCGAGCCAGCGCTGCTCCGCCTCGGACTGGAAGATCAGCGAGTCGAGCACCAGCCGCTGGGCGGGCTCCGCCTCGCTCGCCCTCCTGGCCCGGGTGAGCTCCTGCAGCGTGCGCATGGTCGCGGTGCGCTGGGCCCGGATGACCGGGCGCACGTCCGCGCCGGCCGCGACCGCCATCGCGAGCTTGATGACCAGCTCGTCCCGGGGCCGGTCGGACTGGGCGACGGGGGTGCGCAGCCATCGCTCCGTCTCGGCCCGACCGGCCTCGGTGATCGTGTAGACGACCCTGCCCTGCGCGTCCTGCTCGCCGGCGGTCACCAGGCCGTCACGCTCCAGGCGCGAGAGCGTCGTGTAGACCTGGCCGATGTTGAGCGGCCAGATCGCCCCGGTGGACGCCTCGAACTCGGTGCGCAGCTGGTAGCCGTAGCGGGGGCCCCGGCTCAGCAGGACGAGCAGTCCCTGTCGGATCGCCATGGATACCGAGTATGCATACTCGGTATGGTCACGGCAACCGGCGTGGAGGATCCGCATATTCTGGACAGGAATCGGGGTTGGGACCGATACTCGAGGGATGAGCTCGACGCATCCCCCGGCCCGCGCGTCCGACGGGGACCGTGAGCGTGCGATCAGCGAGCTCCGGGACCGCGCGGTCGAGGGGCGCCTGTCGCACGACACGTTCCTCGGCCGCGTCGACATGGCCCTGCGCGCCCGCAACCAGGGCGAGCTGGAGCACCTGGTCGCCGACCTGCCGCAACGCGGGCGGTTCCGCCGCATGGTGACCGAGGTCGTCTCCTCGATCTCCGACTTCACCACGCGGGTGGAGTCCGCCTGGCGCCGTCCCCGGCTGCCCAAGCTGGCCCTGCCCGGCGACGCCCGCACCCGCTACGTGGTGGGCCGCGGCTCGGCCTGCGACCTGGTCCTGGCCGACCTGACCGTCTCCCGGATCCACGCCGAGCTCCGCCGCGACGCCGACGACTGGATCCTCGTCGATCTCGGCTCGCTCAACGGCACCCGGCTGAACGACTGGCGGCTGGTCGGGCCGGCCAGGGTCCGGCCCGGTGACGTGATCTCCTTCGGAGACTGCGCGTTCGTGGTGGTCACGCCCCAGCCGACCTGAGCTCCTCCTCGCTCAACCGGTAGCGCCAGGTCAGCACCGCACTGAATGCGGCGACGAGTGCGGGGACCAGCGTGCCGCCGTACAGCACGGCCCGGACCGCAGCCTCGGGCTGCTCCACCGGCGCGCCCGCGCCCGACTCCACGAAGCCCGCCGCGCCCAGCAGCCAGCCGAACACCAGCGCGCCGAACGCGAAGACCACGGTCTCGGCCGCCGTCCACAGGCCGGTGAACACCCCGGCGCGGTTCCTGCCGGTGACCGCCGCGTCGTGGGCGATCACGTCGGAGAGCATGGAGAACTGCAGGAGCTGCAGGCCCGCGTAGCCGACGCCGATGACGAGCACGCACGCGTGCGCGTAGACCGGTCCGAACTCCTGCGTCAGCACCAGCGCGACGGCGCCGGCCGTGTACAGCACCGAGGCCAGGATCATCGCCCCGCGCTTGTCGTAGCGCCGCGACAGGGCCACCCACCCGGGCATCGTCACCAGCACCGGCCCGACGATGCACAGCAGGAGCGTGCTGGTGGCACCGGAGTCCCCCAGCGTGTAGGTCGCCAGGTACGGCGCGCCGGCCAGCAGCGTCCCGGCGGCGAACATCTGCGCGCAGCTCAGGGCGAGCAGCAGCAGGAACGGCCGGTTCGTGCGGGCCGCGGCGAACTGCGCCCGCAGCGACGGTTCGGCCTCGGCCCGGATGACCACCGGGGCGCGGGCCGTGCCGAAGAAGGCGGTCAGCATCGACACGAGCAGCGCCCCTGCGACGACCAGCCCCATGAGCCGGTAGCCGGACGCCTCCGTGCCCGCGATCGCGGGCGCGACGGAGCCGGACAGCAGGATCGCCAGGCCGACGAAGACCATCTTCCACTGCAGGATCGCCGAGCGCTCGTGGTAGTCGGCGGTCATCTCGGCCGGCATCGCCTTGTAGGGAACCTCGTAGAAGGCGTAGGCCGTGGCGGTGAGCAGGTAGCAGACCGTGACGTAGGCCGCGGCGGGCAGGCCGGTGAGCGGCGGGCCCGCGAACGTCGCCGCGAAGGCCGGCGGCAGGGTGAGCGCGCCCAGCAGCATCCAGGGGCGCCGGGCGCCGAACCGGGAGACCGTCCGGTCGGAGCGCTGGCCGACCCAGGGGTTGATGACGACGTCCCAGACCTTGGGGAGGAAGGCGACCAGGCCCGCGATCCAGGCGGGGACGGCGAGCACGTTGGTCATGTAGAACAGCAGCAGCAGGCCCGGGACGGTGCCGAAGGTGGCGGTGCAGACCGAGCCGACACCGTAGCCGAAGCGCACGCCGCGCGGCACGGTGAGGGAGGGGGGTACGGGCGCCCGTGTGATCACCATCACATTGAACCGCGCCAAGCACCCGCTCGGTAGGCCCACGGAGGCCCTGCTTCCGCGCCGCCGCACGGTGACCGCGAGCCGCACCCCATCTGCCATGAATATCCATCTTTGACGGCATAGATCCCTATATGTCGTTTTGTCGGAAAATTCGCCGAACATCCTGTTCAGTCCGGGCGAAATGAGGGATTTATCCGGTTTGGACCATCTCCCTGAGGATGGAGGACCGACATGCGCAGATCGCTGGGAGCACTCGCGTGCATCGGAACCCTGGCCGCGCTGGGCACTCCCGCCCTCGCCACCGGAACCTCGGCGGCCCCCCGGGCCGCCTCCCCCGCCCCGGCCGCGACGAGCGGCGTGGGGACGGCCGAGGAGAACGAGGTGGTGCGGCTGACCAACGCCCAGCGCCAGAGGGGCGGCTGCCGCGCGCTCACCCACGACCCCTACCTCCGCAAGGCCGCCTACGGCCACTCGCGCGACATGGCCGTCAACAACTACTTCAGCCACACCTCCAAGGACGGCAGGACCGTCATCGACCGCATCAGAGCGGCCGGCTTCACCGGGGCGCGGCGCTGGGCGGAGAACATCGCCTGGGGCCAGCAGACCCCCTCCGCCGTGGTCAACGCCTGGATGAACAGCTCGGGCCACCGGGCCAACATCATGAACTGCGCCTACACCCACATCGGCGTCGGCATGGCCAAGAACAGCAGCGGCAGGCCGTACTGGACCCAGAACTTCGCGGCCCGGCAGTGAGCCGGGCGCGGGCGCTCCGGAAGGGACCGGTCCCTTCCGGAGCGCCCGCCGGACCGGGACGTGCGGGCCCGCGGCGGAGATCCGCCGCGGGCCCGGACGCCTCCGTCCGGCCTCGAGCGCCAAAAATTTTCCGATGATCGTCCTGATGGTTCCGGACACGCCGAGATCCGGAATACGCCTGGTCGGAAACGGTCCAACGGTCACCCCTAGACGCACCAGAGGCCCCTTCGGTTTACCGACAGCTCAAGCTTTTGTCCGAAATTTCGTGACAAGACGTGTCCCGGGGCACCAGAATGCGGACCCATCCAGCGTCCACCCATCTGGAGGAACCCCCTATGCGCAGACCGCTAGGAGCAGCACTCGTGTGCCTCGGAAGTCTGGCGGCCCTGAGCACCCCGGCCGCGGCGGCCACCGCCGCGCCGGCCCCGCAGAACCTGTGCGGCGTTTCGGTGAGCGCTCCCTACGTCGTCTCCGGCGGGCAGATCGAGGTGACCGCGGCCCGCGCGGGCTGTGAGAACACCTCGCTGTTCCGGGTCCGCCTCAAGCGCGCCCAGCCCGGCCCCGACCGGATCGTCAAGAGCGGTTCCCAGCGCGGCATGGTCAACGGTCAGCTGACCCTCCGCCTGGACTGCAGCAAGACCTTCCGCGCCTACTACGCCGAGGTCGTCGACTACCGGGGCAACCAGGCGCGTTCCGCCCAGGTCCGGCTCTCCTGCTCGATCCCGAGCCTGCCGTCCCCCACCACCACCGGTGCCCCGACGGCCACGCCGACCACCAAGCCCACCACCCCGGCACCGCCCACCACTCCGGCACCGCCCACCACCAAGCCCACCACCCCGGCACCCCCGACCACCAAGCCCACCACCCCGGCGCCGCCCACCACCAAGCCGGACACGCCGACCACCGCCCCCGGCTCGGTGGGCACGGCCGAGGAGAACGAGGTCATCCGCCTGACGAACATCGAGCGGGCGAAGGGCGGCTGCGGCCCCCTCACGCACGACCCGCAGCTCCGCCAGGCCGCCTACGGCCACTCGGCCGACATGGCCGCCCAGGGCTACTTCAGCCACACCTCCAAGGACGGCCGCTCCCCCTGGGACCGGATCAAGGCGGCGGGCTTCACCGGAGGACGGAGCCTGGCGGAGAACATCGCCATGGGCTACCCCGACCCGGCCTCCGTGGTCAACGGCTGGATGAACAGCGAGGGGCACCGCAAGAACATCATGAACTGCGCGTTCAACCTCATCGGGGTCGGCGCGGCCAAGAACTCCAAGGGCCAGATCTACTGGACCCAGAACTTCGCCGCCCGCTAGACCGCACGCGCAGGGGTGAGGGCGGTCCGCCCTCACCCCGCGGCCGCCCCGCCGGCCCCTCCCCGTGCCCGGAGGGTCGTCCCACCCGCCGCGCCCGCTGTCCGGGCGGCCGCGGCGGGCAGGACGGCCCTCCGGGTCACCTCCCGGCCGACACCCCCCACCGGGAGACGCCGACGCCCCCGCGACGGAGAACGTCGCGGGGGCGTCGCCGTGCGGCCCCGGCCGCGGGAAGCCGCGGACGGGACCCCTCGGCCTACTTGTCCTTCAGCCAGCTCATCATCGGCCGGAGCTTGGCGCCGGTCTTCTCGATCGGGTGCTCGGCCAGTTCCTCGCGGTAGGCGGTGAACTTCTTCTGGCCGCCGTCGAACTCCTCGACGAGCTCCTTGGCGAACTCGCCGGACTGGATCTCGGCGAGGATGCGCTTCATCTCCTTCTTGGTCTCCTCCGTCACGACGCGCGGACCGCGGGAGTAACCGCCGTACTCGGCGGTGTCGGAGACCGACCAGTACATCTTGTGGATGCCGCCCTCGTACATGAGGTCGACGATCAGCTTCATCTCGTGCAGGCACTCGAAGTAGGCGACCTCGGGCTGGTAGCCCGCCTCGATCAGGGTCTCGAACCCGGCCTTGATCAGCTCGGACACGCCGCCGCACAGGACGGCCTGCTCGCCGAAGAGGTCGGTCTCGGTCTCCTCGGTGAAGGTCGTCTTCAGCGCGCCGGCCCGGGTGCCGCCGATGCCCTTGGCGTACGACAGGACCAGCGGCCAGGCGCCTCCGGTGGCGTCCTTCTCCACCGCGACGAGGCACGGCACGCCACGGCCGGCGGCGTACTGGCGGCGGACGAGGTGGCCCGGGCCCTTGGGGGCGACCATCGCGACGTCGACGCCCTCGGGCGCCTCGATGAGGCCGTAGCGGATGTTCAGGCCGTGACCGAAGAACAGCGCGTCGCCCTGCTGCAGGTTCGGCAGGATGTCCTGGGCGTACAGGTGCCGCTGGATGTGGTCCGGCGCCAGGATCATGATCAGATCGGCCTCGGCGGCCGCCTCCGCCGGGGTCAGCACGCGCAGGCCGTCCGCCTCGGCCTTCTCGCGGCTCTTGGAGCCCTCGGGCAGGCCGACGCGGACGTCCACCCCGGAGTCCCGCAGGGAGAGCGCGTGGGCGTGGCCCTGGCTGCCGTACCCGATGACGGCCACGACGCGGCCCTGGATGATCGACAGGTCGGCCTGGTCGTCGTAGAAGATCTCAGTCACTTGCTTGAACCTTTCAGAGTGTGTACGGCGCTGCGCACGGTCGGGCTCCCTCTCCTCGCGTGCCCGGCGGCCGGCCGTGCCGCCGGCCGCCCCGCACGCTCGTCGGTCAGCCGTCTACGCGGTCCGGTCCAGGGCCCGGAGGGAGCGGTCGGTGATGGAACGGGCACCGCGGCCGATGGCCACCATGCCCGACTGGACGAGTTCCTTGATGCCGAACGGCTCCAGAAGCCTGATGAAGGCCTCCAGCTTGTCCGGCGTCCCGGTGACCTCGATGGTCACCGCGTCGGAGGCGACGTCGACACAGCGCGCGCGGAACAGGTTGACCAGTTCCAGCACGTTCGAGCGGGTGTCGGCGTCGGCGCGCACCTTGATCAGCATGAGCTCGCGCTGGACCGACTGCGCCGGGTCGAGCTCCACGATCTTCAGCACGTTGACCAGCTTGTTGAGCTGCTTGGTGACCTGCTCCAGGGGCAGTTCCTCGACGTTGACCACGATGGTCATCCGTGAGATGTCCGCGTGCTCGGTCGGCCCGACCGCCAGCGAGTCGATGTTGAACCCGCGGCGGCTGAACAGCGCCGCGACGCGCGCGAGCACGCCGGGCTTGTTCTCCACCAGCACGGAGAGCGTGTGCCTGCTCATGGGGGCCTACTCCTCGCTGTCCCAGACCGGCGCCATGTCGCGCGCGACCTTGATGTCGTCGTTGCTGGTCCCGGCCGCGACCATCGGCCAGACCATCGCGTCCTGGTGGACGACGAAGTCGATCACGACCGGCACGTCGTTGATCTCCATCGCCTTCTCGATGGTGGCGTCCACGTCCTCCGGCCGCTCGCAGCGCAGGCCGACGCAGCCGTACGCCTCGGCGAGCTTGACGAAGTCGGGGATCCGGCGGACCGTCTGCAGGTCGGTGTTGGAGTAGCGCTCGTTGTAGAAGAGCGTCTGCCACTGGCGGACCATGCCGAGGTTGCCGTTGTTGATGACCGCGACCTTGATCGGCGCGCCCTCGATCGTGCAGGTGGCCAGCTCCTGGTTGGTCATCTGGAAGCAGCCGTCGCCGTCGATCGCCCAGACCACGGCGTCGGGACGGCCCATCTTGGCGCCCATCGCGGCCGGGACCGCGAAGCCCATGGTGCCGGCGCCGCCGGAGTTGATGAACGTGCCCGGCTTCTCGTAGCCGATGAACTGCGCGGCCCACATCTGGTGCTGGCCGACGCCCGCGGTGTAGATCGCGTCGGGGCCGACCAGCGCGCCCAGCCGCTCCATGACGTACTGCGGGGCCAGGGAACCGTCCTCGAACTCGGTGTAGCCGAGGGGGTAGGTCTCCTTGTAGCCGTTGAGCGTCTTCCACCACTCGGCGTGGTCGCCCGTGCGCCCCTCCGCCCGGACCGCGGCGATCAGGTCGGTGAGCACCTCCTTGCAGTCGCCCACGATCGGGACGTCCGCGTGGCGGTTCTTGGAGATCTCCGCCGGGTCGATGTCGGCGTGGACGACCTTGGCGTGCGGCGCGAAGCTGGACAGCTCACCGGTGACGCGGTCGTCGAAGCGCACGCCCAGGCCGATGATCAGGTCGGACCGCTGCAGCGCGCCGACCGCCGACACCGAGCCGTGCATGCCGGGCATGCCCATGTGCTGCGGGTGGCTGTCGGGGAAGGTGCCGCGGGCCATCAGGGTGGTGACCACCGGGATGCCGGTCAGCTCGGCGAACTCCCGCAGCTCGGCCGAGGCGCCCGCCTTGTGCACGCCGCCGCCGACGTACAGCACCGGCCGCTTCGACTCCGCGATCAGCTTGGCCGCCTCGCGGATCTGCTTGGAGTGCGGCCGGGTCACCGGCCGGTAGCCCGGCAGCTGCATCGCCGGCGGCCAGGCCGGGAAGGTCGTCGTCGCCTGGAGCGCGTCCTTGGAGATGTCGACCAGGACCGGTCCCGGACGCCCGGTCGAGGCGATGTGGAACGCCTCCAGGATCGTCCGGGGGATGTCGGCCGGGTCGGTGATCAGGAAGTTGTGCTTGGTGATCGGCATGGTGATGCCGGAGATGTCGGCCTCCTGGAAGGCGTCGGTGCCGATCGCGGAGCTGGCCACCTGCCCCGTGATCGCGACGATCGGGACCGAGTCCATGTAGGCGTCGGCGATGGGGGTGACCAGGTTGGTCGCGCCCGGGCCGCTCGTGGCCATGCACACCCCGACCTTGCCGGTGGCCTGCGCGTAGCCCTGGGCCGCGTGGCCAGCGCCCTGCTCGTGCCGTACGAGCACGTGCCGGACCTTGGTCGAGTCGTAGAGGGGATCGTAGGCGGGGAGGATGGCTCCGCCCGGAATCCCGAACACGGTGTCAACCCCGACGTGCTCCAGGGCCCTCACCAAGGCCTGGGCTCCGGTCATCTGTTCGGTCATCGGCTCGTTCCTTGCGTGGCTGATGCGTGGCTGAACGTTGCGCTGGCATAAAAAACGCCCCGGCCCGCCTGTGTGAGGCGGAACTGGGGCGGCGCGCAGGTCGGAGTGCTTCGCTAGCGGCCTGCGCGCCGGCGAAGTACTACGCGAATCCCACGGTGATGCATGGCTCCACCATGACTGACGAAGCGTTCCGGCGTCAAATCCATGGAACGCTTGTCTCAGGATACGAGACCTCAGGCACTGCCCTGCAGGCTGGTGACGCTCTGGGGCATCAGCGAGTCGACGCCCCGGGCGGTCATCGGGCGCGCCACCAGGTAGCCCTGGCCGTGGGTGCAGCCCATCTCGCGCAGCAGCTCCAGCTGCTCGGCGCGCTCGATGCCCTCCGCCACCACGGTGAGCCCCAGGTCGTGGCCGAGCCGCACGATGGTGCGGGTCAGCAGCGTCAGCGTCTCGTCGGACCCCAGGCCGCACACGAAGGACGGATCGATCTTGATCATGTCCACCGGGAGCTGCCGGAGGAAGGCCAGCGAGGCGTAGCCGGTGCCGAAGTCGTCTATCGCCAGCCGTACGCCCAGCCCGCGGAGCTCGGAGAGCCGGCTGGTGATCTCCTCGGCGTCCTCCACCAGCATCTCCTCGATGACCTCGAGGGTGAGCGCGCTGGGCGGCAGGCCGCTCTCGGCCAGCGCCGACTCGACGGTCTCCACGAAGCGCGGCGCGATGATCTGCCGCGCCGACAGGTTGATCGACAGCCCGATGTCCCACGACGAGGCCCGCCACGCCGCCACCTCGTGACAGGCCTGGCGCAGGATCCACTCGCTCAGCGGCACGATCAGACCGGTGTCCTCGGCCGGGCCCAGGAACTGCTCCGGCGGCACGAACGCGCTCCCCCGCCACCAGCGCACCAGCGCCTCCACCGCGGTGACCCGCGAGGTCGCCAGGTCCACCACCGGCTGGTACTCGATCGCGAACTGGTTCTCCAGCAGCGCCCGCTGCAGGTCCGCGGCGAGCTCCAGGCGGCGCACCACGTCGGCGTGCATGTGCGCGGCGAACACCTCGACCCGGCGCCCGCCCAGCTCCTTGGCGCGGGCCATCGCCACGTCCGCGTTGCGGATCAGGTCGGCCGAGGGCACGTCGTCGTCGGCGAAGGCGACCCCGACGCTCGCGGTCAGCGCGACGTCGCGGTCGGCCACCCGGAAGGGCTCGGAGGAGACCGTGTGGACCAGCAGCTCGGCCAGGTCGACCGCCGTCTGCGCGTCCGCCCCCGCCTCCAGCAGCACCGCGAACTCGTCGCCGCCCCAGCGGGCCAGGGTGTCGTCGGCCCGTACGGCGGCGCGCAGCCGGCGCGCGGCCTGGCCGAGCAGGTAGTCGCCGCTGGCGTGGCCGACCGAGTCGTTGACCGAGGTGAAGCCGTCCAGGTCGAGGAAGACCACGGCGACGCGGTTCTCGCCGGGGCGGGCCAGCACCTGGTGGGTGCGCTCCTCGAAGTAGGCGCGGTTGGGCAGGCCGGTGACGCCGTCGTGGAAGGTCAGGTGGGCGACCTGGTGGCGCAGGGCCTCCTCGTCGCTGACGTCGCGGGTGGTGATCAGCAGCAGGTCCTGGCCGCGCACGTGCCGGGTGGCCACCGACTCGGCCGGCCGCCAGGTGCCGTCGGCCGCCCGCACGCGGCAGGCCACCATGAACGTCTCCGGACCGGGCGGCTCCTCCTCCGCGCTCATCGCGCGCAGCGCCTCCTGGATGCCCGGCAGGTCCTCCGGATGCACGTAGTCGAAGATGGACCGCCCGGCCAGCTCGTCGGGGCGGTAGCCGTACAGGGGCTCGACACCGGCGCCGACCTGGCGCATCACCCCGTCGTAGTCGCACAGCAGGACCACGTCGCCGATGCTCTCGGCCAAATCGTGCAGCTGCCGCTCGCCGAGGTCCACCAGGTGGCGCATCCGGCCGAGCGCCGACAGCGCGGTGGACAGCCGCACCACCAGGACGCCCACCACCGACGCCGACACGGCGGCCAGGAGCGGCGCGGGCCCCTCCACCGCCCCGCCCCGGACCACGCGGAAGAGCACGACCGCGGTGGCCGCGGCCACCAGGACCAGCGGAGCGGCCGCGACCAGCGGGGAGTCCTCGGACCGTGGGGGCGGCTCCGTCCCGGTGTCCACCGCCCGGGCCGTCCGGCCGCTCCAGGGCACGGCCGCCAGCAGCAGGAACGCCGCTGAGGCGGGCCACACCCAGACCATCGGGGGACCGTACCCGGCCATCCCGGCCACCGCGGTGGCGGTCTCCGCGACGGTGATCGCCGCGAGCACGGCGAGCGCCGCCGGGCCCACCGGCCGGGCCGACCTGCGGGCCGGGACCACCGCGGGGGCCACGGCGCAGGCCAGGAAGAGGCAGAGCAGCGGCGGGGCCAGGTTGACCGCGAAGTCGTCCGGTCCGGCGGCGTCGCGGTAGGCCGGGCCCAGCACCGCCATCCAGGCGATCACCAGCAGGGAGGCCGCGCACAGGTAGGCGTCGGAGAGGTTCCGCAGGAACGCCCGGCCGCGCGCGGGCCGGAGGGCGGACAGGCCCGTGCCCACGGCCAGCAGCGCCGTGCCGGCCAGCAGCACCAGGTCGGCGAAGTCGACCGCGAACGGCGTGCCGTCCGCGAACGGCCGCAGGGCGGTCCCGGCCAGCCAGACGACCGAGCCGGCGGCCAGCCAGCGCCACGACAGGGCCCTGCGGCGGCCGGTCGCCCGGGAGGCGGCGTACAGCAGCGACACCGCGGCGGCCCCGGCCGCCGCGACGCCCGTCACCGCGCCCGCGACCGCGGCGGGGAAGCCGCCGACGAGGGCGGCGGCGAACCCCGCCACGCCGACCGCGACCGCGGCCGACAGCGGTGTCCGGGGATCACGCCAGCCGATCAAGTGTCCGCCCATCCAGTGTCGATCCGTCCTGGTCGCGCAGCCGCCCTGCGGCGCCGCGCTCCCGGCTGCCCCACGGGCACGCCTTCACTCGCCTCCGTGTCCTCGGCAGGAGGACAAGGCCAGTGTGTGCTCTCCGTCGAGCGCCGGAGGTGACAACGCCGCAGTCGTCACCGTTCTGATAACCGCACGAGCGATCAGTGTCGCAGGAGACCACGATACGCACCGAAGGTCACGGGCCAGACACGGTCCGGATTCCTTTTCTCGCCCTCTTTTCTGTGTCAATAAGAGCCGGTAATGACGTTTTTGAGTGGCTCGCCTGCGAGGTAACGCAGCAGCTGCGAGCGGAGCAGGCGGAGGGCGCGCCGGGCCGAGGCCGGGGTGCTGCCCGCGACGTGCGGGGTGACGAACACCCCGGGGGCCGTCCAGAGCGGGTGGCCCGGCGGCAGCGGCTCCGGGTCGGTCACGTCGAGCGCGGCCCGGATCCGGCCCTTCTCCAGTTCGGCGACGAGTGCGCCGGTGTCCACCACCCCTCCCCTGGCGGCGTTCACCAGCAGGGCGCCGTCCTTCATCGCGCCGAGGAAGGCGGCGTCGACCATCCCGGCGGTGGCCGGCGTCGCCGGGACCAGCAGCACCACCACGTCCGCCCGGGGCAGCAGCCGGGGCAGCTCGTCCTGCCCGTGCACCCCCTCCCGCGCGGTCCTCGCCACCCGGACCACGTCCACCTCGAACCCGGCCAGCCGCCGCTCCAGCGCCTCGCCGATCGAGCCGTACCCGACGATCAGCACGGTCGAGTCGGCCAGCACGCCGGTGTGTCGGTAGGCCCACTCCCCGCGCTCCTGCGCCCGGACGAAGCCCGGGAACTCCCGCAGCACCGCGATCATCGCGCCGACCGCCCACTCCGCGGTGCCCGCGTCGTGCACGCCGCGCGCGTTGCACAGCGTCACGCCCTCCGGCAGGTGCGGCCGGTACGGCTCCACCCCGGCCGTGACGGTCTGCAGCAGCCGCAGGGAGGACATCCGGGCCAGCAGCTCCGGGATCCCCGCCACCGGCACCAGCGGCGGAACCCAGACCTCCACCTCCTCCGCCCCGCCCGGCGCCGGCCCCGTGCCGTCGTAGACGGTGCACTCCACGTCGGGCAGATCGCTCAGGACGTCGGCGGCGGCTTCGGAGGGGACCCAGATCTTCATGACCCGCATTATCGCCGCCTCCGCATGCGGCCCCCGTACGGCACCTGTCGTGTATGGATGGAGGTACTGGCGAGACGAGGGAGAGTTGCATGGCCGGCATCACCCCGCGCGGCACGGGCCGCGGACACCGGGCGGTCCTCGCGGCCGCCGCCGTCGCCGTCGCCACGGCGCTGGCGGGCTGCGCGGAGACCTCCGCGCCGGCCGAGTCGGCGCCCGCCCGGTCCCCGGCTCCGGGGTCCGCGTCCCCCGGGACGGCCGCCCCGGAGGCCGCCCCCGGACGGTCCGCCGAGCCCCGCGTCCTGGTCCGCGACCTGACCGTGCCCTGGGGGATCGCGTTCCTGCCCGGCGGCGACGCGCTGGTGACCGAGCGGGACACCGCCCGGCTGCTCCGGGTCACCCCGGCGGGGAAGGTCTCCCAGGTCGCGAGGATCGACGGCGTGCGCCCGGACGGCGAGGGCGGCCTGATGGGCGTGGCCGTCTCCCCCACGTTCGACGAGGACCGGTACGTCTTCCTCTACTACACCGCCGCGTCCGACAACCGGATCGTGCGCTACCGCTACGACCGGACGCTGACCGGCGCCACCGTCATCCTCGACGGCATCCCCAAGGGCGGCATCCACAACGGCGGCCGCCTGGCCTTCGGCCCCGACGGCTACCTGTACGCCTCCACCGGCGAGGTCGGCGACCGCCGCCTCGCCCAGGCGCTGGGCTCGCTCGCCGGGAAGATCCTCCGCATGACCGCGGACGGCGAACCGGCCCCCGGCAACCCGTTCCAGAGCGTGATCTGGAGCTACGGCCACCGCAACGTCCAGGGCCTCGCCTGGGACCCCTCCGGCCGCATGTACGCCAGCGAGTTCGGCCAGAACTCCTTCGACGAGCTCAACCTGATCACCAAGGGCGGCAACTACGGCTGGCCCGAGGTCGAGGGAGTCGGCGACGACCCCCGCTTCATCGACCCCGTCGCCACCTGGAGCACCGACGAGGCGTCCCCCTCCGGACTGGCCTACGCCGACGGCTCCCTGTGGATGGCGGCCCTGCGCGGCGCCCGGCTCTGGCGCATCCCGCTCGCCGCCGACGGCGAGGCGGGCGAGCCCGTCCCGCTCTTCGCCGACCGGTACGGCCGGCTGCGCGCGGTCGCCGCCGCCCCCGGCGGCCCGCTGTGGTTCGGCACCAGCAACAAGGACGGCCGCGGCTCCCCCGCCCCCGGCGACGACCGCATCCTCACCCTCACCCCCTGACCGCCGGGTCCCGTGCCGGGGGACCGCCGGGGCCGGTCCCGTGCCCGGGGGCGGCCCGGAGGACGATCAGGCCGTGCTCGGTTCGGAGACGGACGTCCAGGAGCGGAGGAAACGCAGGGCCTGGTCCGCGGGAGAGCCGAGCGGGGCGGTGTAGACGACCAGCGTCTGGTCCGGGCGGGCGTTGATCCGAAGGGCCTGCCAGTCCAGTTCCAGGGGACCGGTGACCGGGTGGTCGAAGACCTTACGGCCCTGGTCGGTGGCCTTGACGGTGTGGCTGCTCCACCAGCGGCGGAAGTCGTCGTCGTGGACGGACAACTCGCCGATCAGTGCGGTCAGGTGCTTGTCGTGGGGATAGGTGGCGGCGACCATGCGCAGCCGGGCGACCGCGTCGACGGCGACGGCCTCCCAGTGGGCGTACAGGCCGCGGATGTGGGGGTCGAGGAAGACCAGGCGGACCAGATTGCGCTGATCGGCCGGGAGCCGGGCGAAGTCGAGGAAGAGTGCGGCGGCCAGCGGATTCCAGGCCAGGATGTCCATGCGGCGTCCCAGCACCAGGGCGGGGGCGGTGGTCAGACTGTCGAGCAGGGCGCCGGTGGCCGCATCGATCCCGGGGAGGCCGGTGGACCGGGACTCGGACCGGAAACGGGGCCGGGCGGGAGGTTTGGCCAGCGCCTGCAGGTAGGCCTGCTCGTCGTCGGTCAGGCGCAGCGCCCGGCCGATCGCGGCGAGCACGGCATCGGAGACACCGGTGGTTCGGCCTTGCTCCAACCGGGTGTAGTGGTCGACGCCGACGTCGGCCAGCATCGCGACCTCCTCCCGGCGCAGTCCCGGAACACGGCGCAACCGGTCTCCCCCGGACAACCCGACGTCGTGAGGAGTGAGGGCGGCGCGCTTGGCCTTGAGGAAATCCCCTAGTTCGCTCATGACTCGCAGTATCGGCATCCGGGGCGTCCTCTGCCTGGGTGTGGTTGTCCCTGGAACACCTGACCCGGGCGGAGGCGGTCCTGCCGGGGTCCGGCGCGGCCGGGCACAGTGGTGCCGTTCCGGTACGCACCTCGAGGAAGGGAGCACGTGATGTCCGTGCTGACGCTGCAGGACGCCGTCCGTCGCGCCGAGGCCGGGATGGCCCGCGCCGCCGAGCTGGGCGTGGACATGAACATCGCGATCGTGGACGCGGGCGGACACCTGCTGCACTTCGTGCGGATGGACCAGGCGTGGCTGGGCTCGATCGACATCGCGTTGAAGAAGGCCAGGACCGCGGCGCTGTTCCGGATGCCGACCGCGGCGATCGGGCGGATCTCCCAGCCGGGCGGTCCCTGCTACGGCATCGAGGCCACCAACGACGGCCTGGTCTCCTTCGGCGGCGGGCTGCCGATCATCGACGGGCACGGCCGCACCGCCGGCGCGATCGGGGTGTCGGGCGGCGACGTCCAGCAGGACACCCTGGTCGCCGAGGCCTGCCTCGCCGCGGCCTGACGCTCACCCGCAGGGACGGTGGAGTCCGGGCTCACCCTCCTGCCGCTCACCGCCGCTGCTCCGCAAAGGAGCCGGGGCGGGACCGAGCGGGCCGTGATGGCCGGACCGCCGAACCGGACCCGGCCGGGCCGGGCCGGGCCGGGAGGGCGGCGTCAGTCGCCGTCGGTGGGCTCCTCGTCGGAGGAGACGCACTTGAGGTCGGTCTCGGGCTTGTAGACGGTCGTCTTCTTCTCCCGCTTGACCTCCTTGCCGTCCTTCTTGAAGACGCGGGTCACGTCGATCGTGAAGCCCTGCTGGCCGGTCATCGGGATGCAGTCGGGGCCGCTGTCGGTCTTCCGCTCGAACGGGGTGACGTTGTAGCGCTCCGAGGAGATGGACTCGATCTCGTAGCGCTTGGTGCTCCAGAAGGCGACCGTGACCGAGGTGCTCGTGCTGGAGGTCTTCACCAGCACGCCGTACGGCGAGTCGTTCCGCCAGCGGAAGTCCGGCTGCGGCCAGGAGACCGTCGACTCGCGTCCGGCCGGGTAGCGGGAGATGTAGAACTCGTGCGCCATGTGCTGGACGTCTTCGAGGCCGCCGAAGAACACCGCGTTGTACATCGTCGTGACGAACTGGGAGATGCCGCCGCCGACCGAGTCGACCAGCCGGCCGCCCATGATCATGGGGGCCTCGACGAAGCCGCGGGCCCTGTCGCGCTCGCCGACGACGCCGTTGAGCGAGAAGGTCTCACCGGGCTTGACCAGGTGGCCGTCCAGGAGCTTGGCGATGGTGCGGATGTTGGTCACCCGGGGCTGGCAGCACGGGTAGTGCGTGGTGAACTCGCTGATCTTCTCCTTGATGCCGAGCTTGCGCATCTCGGCCTCGGAGGTCCGCGGCCTGACGGTCGTGAGGGTGACCGGGATGGTCCGGCTGCCGCCCTCGGCCACCAGCTCGGCCACCGCGTCGGCGAGCTTGTCGTCGTCCACACCCTTGCCCTTGCGGCCGGGCACCAGCTTCGGCTTGCCGCCGACGATCTCGAAGGTGGGCTCGCGGGGGGCCTGGGCCTGGTCGACCAGGTTCCGCTCGACGGTCGCCACGGCCCTGCGCGCGTCGAACACCGGGCGCATCCGGCCGGAGTCGTCGGGCTTGAAGGACAGGTGGGCGGCGATCGTCTCGACCGGGAGGATGGCCTTCCGCCCTCCGCTGGTCAGGGTGATCGGGCCGGACAGGGCCTCGGCTGCGGTGGCGGCGGCCTTCGTGACCGCGGAGGCGGTGACCTTGGGCTTGATCACGGTGACCGGCAGCTCGACCACCTCGTCCGGGCCGAGGTACGCCTTCTTGATGGTGTCGGCGGCGGCCGTCCGCTCCAGCCTGCGGCCGTCCCGGGGTTTCACGGTCACCGGTTCGGTGCCCTCGAAGCGGACCGCGCCCTCGACGACCTCCCGGTCGATGTCCTCGGCGAGCGCCTTGACGGCGGTCTCCAGCCGCTCGGAGTCGGCGGTCACCTTGGGCGGGAGGTCGACGGTCCCGGTGAACGCGCGCCAGACCTGCGCCGGGCCGGGGAAGCCGCTGGACGCCTGGTCGATGGTGGCGACCACGTCGAATTCGAGGCCGGCCCGCGCGGGGTCCAGCTCGTGCTCCTTGCCGAAGGCCGACAACCGCATCGGCGCGCCCGCCCGCTCGGCCAGCCGCGTCCTGAGCCGGTCGGCCGCCTCGGTGACGGTGAGCCCGCCGATGTCGACGCCCTGGACCCGGGTGCCGGGCAGGATCTTGCCGGACAGGGCGACCGCGGGGACGGTGTAGGCGAGCGCGGCGAGCACCAGCAGGAGCACGGTGCCGATGAGGATCCTCCGGCTCCGGCCGCGCGGGGCGGGCTCGCCGGGGTCCGGGCCGTCGTCGCGCCCGGGGCCGCCGGGGCCGCCCTGCGACGGGCGGGGCTGGGGGCCGGGTGGCGGGGCCGCCACCCGCCAGGGCTGCGCCTGCGGTGCCGGAGGCGGCAGGACCGTTCCTCCGGGTGCCTGGCCGGCGGGCCGGCCGAGGCCCGGGTGGCCCTGGCCGGGACCGCCGGAGGGGCCGAAGATGTCAGGTGAGACGCCCGGCGGGAGGCGGGGTCCGCCCTCCGGGCGGTTCGCCTGGGACGCCTGCGGGTCGCGCGCTCCGGCGCCCGGGCGGACGGGGTGCGAGGGCAGGGGGACGGCCGCGAACGGGTCCGTCGGTGGCTGGGCTGGCCTTCCGGCGTTCGGCACGGCCTCTCGTCCCCTCCTTCACGCTTTCTCCCCTTGGCAACCCTAAACCACAATGGTCAGCCGGTGTCCTCAAAGGAGTAACAAATCAATCGGTCCACCGGTAGCGGTGCTCCGGCCGTCCGGCGGTGCCGTACCTCGGCCGGAGCCGGGTCCGGCCGGCGGCGCACAGGTGCTCCAGGTAGCGCCGGGCGCTGACCCGGGACAGCCCGGTGAGCGCGGCCACCTCGGTCGCCGACAGGTCGGTGCCCGCCTCCCTGAGCACCTCCGCCACGAGGGCGCAGGTGGTGCTGGACAGGCCCTTGGGCAGCGGCGGCGGGCCGCTGCCCGCCTCGCCGAACAGCCGGTCGACCTCGTCCTGGGAGGCGTCACCGCCGATCCCGGCGAGCCGTCTGCGCAGGTCGGCGTAGCGCTCCAGGCGTTCGGTGAGCGCTCCGGCGGCGAAGGGCTTGATCAGGTAGTTGACCGCGCCGCCGCGCATGGCCGCGCGCACCGTGGCCACGTCGCGCGCGGCGGTGACGACCAGCACGTCGACGGGGTGGGAGACGCCTCTCAGCGTCCTGAGCACATCGAGTCCTGACATGTCCGGCAGGTAGATGTCGAGCAGCACCAGGTCGGGCCGGTGCCGCGCCACCGCCGCCACCGCGGCCTCCCCGGTGTGCGCGGTGCCGACCACGGCGAACCCGGGCACCCGCGCGACGTAGCCGGCGTGGATCCTGGCCACCATGAAGTCGTCGTCGACGACCAGGACGCCCACCTGCGAGGCCGTACGGCGCGCCGCCGGCGGCCGGGCCGCCTCCTGGCCGGTCGGCTCGCTCACGGGGTCTCCTCCCGGTGGGGCAGCAGGGCGGTGAAGACCGCGCCGCCCGCGTTGTGCACGCGGATCCAGCCGCCGCGGCGCAGGCACGCCTGCCGGGTCAGGGCCAGGCCCAGGCCGCGGGGCCCGGAGCGGGCGACCTTCGTGGTGAACCCTTCCCGGAACACCTCCTCGGCCAGCGCGGGGCTGACGCCGGGACCGGAGTCGCCGACCCGGACGTGCAGGCCGTCCTTCTCCGTGCGGACCGAGACCTCCACCGTCCCTCCGATCTCCTCCAGCACGTCCAGGGCGTTGGCCACGAGGTTCCCGACGACCAGCACGGCGTCGTGCGGGTCGCCGAGCGAGCCCTCCTCCACCCGGCAGTCGTCGGTGAGCACCAGCCGCGCGCCCCGCTCTGCCGCCTCGGCGGACTTGGCCAGCAGCAGCGCGGCCAGGGTGGGGTCGGCGACCTTCTCGCGGATGCCGGCCGCGTGGTGGCCGAACGCCTCGGTGGTCTGGGTGATGTAGCCGATCGCCGTCTCGTACTCGCCGAGCTCCAGCAGACCGACGACGGTGTGCATGCGGTTGGCGAACTCGTGGGCCTGGGCGCGCAGCGCGCCGGTCGTGCTGCTGGCCTGGTCGAGCGCGTGCGCCAGCCGTACCAGCTCGGTCCGGTCGCGCAGGGTGACCACCCAGCCGTTGCTGCGGCCCCGCACGGCCACCGGCATGCGGTTGAGCACCAGCACCCGGTCCCGGTGGAGGACCACCCGGTCCTCGCCCTCGTCCTCCCCGGTCAGCACGTCGCGCAGGCGGTCCGAGAGCGGAATCTCCGCGATCCGGCGGCCGACGTCGCCGCCGGACAGGCCGATCAGCTCCCGGGCGGCGTCGTTGAGCAGCGTCACCCGGCCCTGCAGGTCGAGGGCGATCACGCCCTCCTTGACGCCGTGCAGCACGCCCTCGCGCTGCTCCAGCAGGGAGGCGATCTCCGCGGGTTCGAGGCCGAAGGTCTGCCGCCGGATCCGCCGGGCGATCAGCGCGGCGCCCGCCGACCCGGCGACGAGCACGGCCAGCACGGTCCACAGCAGCGGCGGCAGGGCGGCGCCGAACTGCCCGGCGACGGTCTCCTCCAGCACCCCGACCGAGGTCAGGCCGATGACCGCGCCGGAGGCGTCGCGGACGGGGGCCTTGCCCCGCACCGAGCGGCCGAGCGTGCCGGTCTGCACGCCGGTCCAGGAGCGGCCGGTGGACAGGACCTGCGAGCCGTCGGTGGACAGCCGCCTGCCGATCAGCTCGGCGTTGGGGTGGGCGTATCGTATCTGGTCGCGGTTGGCGATCACCACGTAGTCGGCGCCGGTCGCGGCCTGCACGCCCAGCGCGATCGGTTGCAGGACCAGCTCCGGGCGGGGGTGCGCGAACGCCTCCCGCACCTCGGGCATCCCGGCCACCGCCTCGGCGATGGCCAGGGCCCGCTGCTGGTGCCGGCGTTCGAGCTGGTCGCGCAGGTGCTCCGTCCAGACGCCCGCCGTACCGATCACCGAGAGCAGCACGACCACCATCTGGAGCACGAACAGCTGGGTGCCGAGGGAGGCGCGGAGGATCTGTCGCACGAGTGGGCTCCGAGGTCAGGGGCCTCATCAAAACAGCCGGAGATAACGACCGGATCGCGGCCGGCCGTACCGCCGTGACCAATACGACCGATACGACGCCAAGCACGCAAAGCCTCGACAGGGCGGCGCACGCCCCCCAGCATCCTCACCACGCTTTTCTTCCGATGTCAGGAGATGACATGCGTCTTCGCAGACTCGCCGTCCTGGCGATCCTGCCACTGGCCGCCCTCACGGCCTGCGGCTCGGGGTCGGCCTCGGGCACCGGTGCGCTGAGAATCATGGCCCCGGCCTCGCCCGGCGGCGGCTGGGACCAGACCGCCCGTACGGCGGAGCAGGCCATCACGAGCATCGAGCCGTCCCGCAAGATCGAGGTCTACAACGTCC
Organism: Planomonospora alba; assembly: GCF_039534085.1. Classification (NCBI taxonomy): domain Bacteria; kingdom Bacillati; phylum Actinomycetota; class Actinomycetes; order Streptosporangiales; family Streptosporangiaceae; genus Planomonospora; species Planomonospora alba. The sequence continues at coordinate 28,474 of NZ_BAAAUT010000008.1, read as the reverse complement.
CGGGCGCGGGCGGCACCATCGGCCTGTCCCAGCTGGAGCGGGAGAAGGGCAACGGCGACCTGCTGATGACCATGGGCCTGGTCATGGTGGGCGCGGTGGAGCAGAACAAGTCGCAGGTGACCCTGGAGGACACCACGCCCATCGCGAAGCTGGTCGAGGAGTACGAGCTCGTCGTCGTGCCCGCGGAGTCCCCGTACAAGACGCTGGGCGAGCTGGTGGCGGCGTGGAAGGCGGACCCCGCGAAGATCGCGATCGCGGGCGGCTCGGCCGGCGGCAGCGACCACATCGTGGCGGGCCTGATGGCCAAGGCCGCCGGGATCGACCCCAAGCAGATCAACTACGTCGCGCACTCCGGCGGCGGCGAGGCGCTGAACGCGCTGCTCGGCAACAAGGTCGCGATGGGCGTCTCCGGCGTCGGCGAGTTCGCCGAGCACGTGGAGTCGGGACGGCTGCGCGCCCTCGGCGTGTCCTCCCCCGAGCGGATCGCGAGCGTGGACGCGCCCACCCTGAAGGAGGGCGGGCTGGACGTCGAGCTGGCCAACTGGCGCGGCTTCGTCGCCCCCCGCGACCTCGACGAGGAGGCGGAGCGGAACCTCATCGACCTGGTCACCCGGATGCACGGGTCGCAGGCGTGGAAGGACGCGGTGGCCAAGAACGGCTGGACCGACGCCTTCCAGGCGGGCAAGCCGTTCGCCGACTTCCTGGCGGCCGAGCAGGCCCGGGTCAAGGGCATCATCGCGGAGATGGGGCTCGTCTCCTGATGTCCCCGCGTGAGGAGCCGGAGGGCGGGCCCGCCGTTCCGGAGGCGCCGCGGGGCACCGGGACGGACCGGTCCGCCGCACCGCGGGCGCCGCGGGAGGGCGGGACCGCCCGGTCCGGCGGGTGGGGATGGCGGCGGCCGGAGCTGGTGATGGCGCTGGTCGTCGTGGGCCTGGGCGTCTTCGTGCTCGTGGGCACGGCGGACGTCACCGCCGCGAGTTCCGCGCTCGGCCTGGGCCCCCGCTTCTTCCCCGTGCTCATCGGCGTCGCGCTGCTGCTGATCGGGGTGTTCTACACGGCCGACGTGCTGCGCGGCGGCCACGGCGACCCGGAGGAGAGCGAGGACGTCGACGCCGCCGCCCCCGCGGACTGGAAGACGGTGGTGCGGGTCAGCGCCGTCTTCCTGGCCTTCGCGGGGCTGGTCGACCTGCTGGGCTGGATCATCGCGGGCGCGCTGCTGTTCTTCGGCCTGGCGACGGTGCTCGGCGCCGAGCACCGGCTGCGCGCGGGCGTGCTCGCGATCGTCCTGTCCACCCTGTCCTACCTGGCCTTCGTCAAGGGCCTGGGCGTGACGCTGCCCGCCGGCCTGCTCTCGGGGGTGATCTAGGTGGAGTCGCTCGGGCTGCTGCTGGACGGGTTCGCGACCGCGCTCACCCCGGTCAACCTGCTCTACGCGCTGGCCGGGGTCACCCTCGGCACGCTGGTGGGGGTGCTGCCCGGCATCGGCCCGGCGATGACCGTGGCCCTGCTGCTGCCGGTCACCTTCAGCGTCCCCCCGGCCAGCGCGTTCATCATGTTCGCCGGGATCTACTACGGCGGCATGTACGGCGGGTCCACCACCTCGATCCTGCTCAACACCCCCGGTGAGAGCTCGTCGATGATCACCGCGCTGGAGGGCAACAAGATGGCCCGGCGCGGCCGGGCCGCCCAGGCGCTGGCCACGGCGGCGATCGGGTCGTTCGTCGCGGGCACGATCGCCACCGGCCTGGTCGTCGTCGCGGCGCCCCTGGTCGTGGAGCTGGCGATCTCCTTCGGGCCGGAGGACTACTTCGCGCTGGCGGTGCTGGCCTTCACCGCGGTCTCGTCGGTGCTGTCCCGCTCGGTGGTGCGCGGCCTGGCCTCGCTCGGCTTCGGCCTGGTCATCGGGCTGATCGGCATCGACGAGCAGACCGGGCAGGCCCGGCTGACCCTGGGCGTGCCCCAGCTGCTGGGCGGCGTCGAGGTGGTGGTCGTCGCGGTCGGGCTGTTCGCGCTGGGCGAGGCGCTCTACGTCGCCTCGCGGCTGCGGCACGCCGAGCCCGAGATCATCCCGGTCGGCCGGGCGTTCCTCGGCCGCTCCGACTGGTCCCGGTCCTGGCGGCCGTGGCTGCGCGGGACCGCCCTGGGCTTCCCGTTCGGCGCGCTGCCCGGCGGCGGCGCGGAGATCCCGACGTTCCTGTCGTACTCGATCGAGCGGCGCCTGGCGCGGGGCGTCGCCCGCGAGGAGTACGGCAGGGGCGCGATCGAGGGCGTCGCGGGCCCCGAGGCGGCCAACAACGCCTCCGCGGCCGGCACCCTCGTCCCGCTGCTCACCCTGGGCCTGCCCACCTCGGCGACGGCCGCGATCATGCTGGCGGCCTTCCAGCAGTACGGCCTGCAGCCCGGCCCCCAGCTGTTCGACCGCGATCCCGCCCTGGTCTGGGGCATGATCGCCTCGCTGTTCCTGGGCAACGCCATGCTGCTGGTGCTCAACCTGCCGCTGGCCCCGCTCTGGGCGAAGGTGCTGCACGTGCCCCGGCCCTACCTCTACGCCGGGATCGTGCTGTTCGCCGCGCTCGGCGTCTACGCGCTGAACGCCTCCTGGATCGACCTGGTCGTGCTCTACGTCCTGGGCCTGCTCGGCTTCGCGATGCGCCGCTTCGGCCTGCCGGTCGCGCCCGCGGTGATCGGCGTGATCCTGGGGCCGATGGCGGAGATCCAGCTGCGCCGGGCGCTGGCCATCGGGGCGGGCGACCCGTCGGTCCTGGTGCGCAGCCCCGTCTCCGCCGTGCTGCTGGCCGTGGCCGCGCTGGCCCTGCTGTCGCCGCTCGCCCGCAGGATGCTCACGCGCCCGGCGCGGGCGGGCCGGGTCGCGGAGGACTGACCGCCGGACGGGATCCGGCGGGACCAGCCGGCCCGGATCCCGGGCCGGTGAACGCGCGCGTCCCACCGATCTCCGGATCGGCGGGACGCGCGTGCCCGTCCGCGGGTGCCCGGCGCAGGCGCCGCCGGGCGGGTGCTAGGCGGAGACGCCGAGCCGCTCCAGGATCAGCTCGCGGGCCCGGGCCGCGTCGGCCTTGCCCCTGCTGGCCTTCATGACGCCGCCCACCAGCGCGCCGACAGCGGCGATCTTGCCGCTGCGGACCTTGTCCGCGGCGTCGGCGTTGTCCGCCAGGACCTGGTCGATGATGGCCAGCAGCTCGCCCTCGTCGTTGACGATCTGCAGGCCGCGGGCCGAGACCACCTCGTCCGGCGTGCCCTCGCCGTTCAGCACGCCCTCCAGCACCTGGCGGGCCAGCTTGTCGTTGAGCGCGCCCCCGGCGACCATCGCGCAGACCCGCGCGATCTCGTCCGGAGTGATCTTCAGGGCGCTGAGCGGCACCCCGGCCTCGTTGGCGCGGCGGGCCAGCTCGCCCATCCACCACTTGCGGGCGTCCGCGGGCGGCGCCCCGGCGGCCACCGTCGCCTCGACCAGGTCGATGGCGTCGGCGTTGTGCATGGCCTCCATGTCGAGGTCGGAGACGCCCCACTCCTGCTGGAGCCGCTTGCGCTTCAGCCGCGGCAGCTCGGGCAGGGCGGTCTTGAGCGAGGCCACCCAGGCGAAGTCCGGCGCGATCGGCACCAGGTCGGGCTCGGGGAAGTAGCGGTAGTCCTGCGCCTCCTCCTTGGACCGCCCCGGGCTGGTGGTGCCGGTGTCCTCGTGGAAGTGGCGGGTCTCCTGGACGATGCGGCCGCCGGCGGCGAGGATCCCGGCCTGGCGCTCGATCTCGCTGCGGACCGCGCGCTCGACGCTGCGCAGCGAGTTGACGTTCTTGGTCTCGGTCCGGGTGCCCCACTCCGCCGAGCCGCGCGGCATCAGCGAGACGTTGACGTCGCAGCGCAGGGAGCCCTCCTCCATGCGCACGTCGGAGACGCCGAGGGCGCGCATGACCTCGCGCAGCTCGGTGACGTAGGCGCGGGCGACCTCGGGGGCGAGCCGGTCGGTGCCGGGGATCGGCTTGGTGACGATCTCCACCAGCGGGATGCCGGCGCGGTTGTAGTCGACGATCGAGTAGTCGGCGCCGTGGATGCGGCCGGTCGCGCCGCCCATGTGGGTGGACTTGCCGGTGTCCTCCTCCAGGTGCACGCGCTCGATCTCGATGCGCACGGTCTCGCCGTCCACCTCGACGTCGAGGTAGCCGTCGAAGCAGAGCGGCTCGTCGTACTGGCTGATCTGGTAGTTCTTCGGCATGTCCGGATAGAAGTAGTTCTTCCGGGCGAAGCGGCACCACTCGGCGATGGAGCAGTTCAGCGCCAGGCCGATCCGGATGGTCGACTCGATCGCCGTGGCGTTGGCCACCGGCAGCGAGCCGGGCAGCGCCAGGCAGACCGGGCAGACCTGGGTGTTCGGCGGCGCGCCGAACGTGGTCGGGCAGCCGCAGAACATCTTCGACGCCGTGCCGAGCTCGACGTGCGTCTCCAGGCCCAGCACCGGCTCGAAGCGCTCCAGCGCCTCGTCGTACGGCATGAGCGTCTCGGTGGTAGTCACAGGTAGGCAAGTCCCTTCAGTGCGTTCCTCGTCTCGGCGACCCAGTCCGCGTAGCCGGGGACCCGGGCCAGGGCGGCGAGGTCGATGTTCCGTCCGATGTACTCGAAGTAGTCGCCGACCGGCCTGCCCCGCCGCGGCGCGACCGCGGCCAGCACCTGGCGGGGGTAGGCGATCCTCTCGACGTCAGCGGGGGCCGGCAGCGCGGGCGGGTCGCCGCCCGCCAGCCCGGCCCACACGGCGGGGTCGGCCAGCGGCCAGGCCTCGGTGTCGCCCAGGCCGATCACCGGCACCAGGTAGTGCGAGTGGTAGCGGACGCCGTCCGCCCTCCCGCGCGCCCGGCCGTCCCGGGCGAAGATCAAGTGGCAGTCGCCCGCGAGCCGCTCCAGCGCCGCGACCCGGTCGCCGCGGTCGCCCGGGATGACCCGCGTGGCCTCGACGTCCACTGTATGCGGCGATTCCCGCACCAGCTCACGGAGCTGCCGGGAGATGACCACGCTGAGGAAGCCCTCGTCGGCCTCCCCCTCGGCGACCAGGCCCGGGACCAGGGAGCGGCTCATGCCGCCGCGTCCAGGTACTCGCGGACCTGGCGGGGCGAGACGAAGGTGCCCGGCTCGCCGTCGGCCAGGACCGGCTTGGCCACGGTCACCCGGGAGACCCGCTCGCGCTCCGGGTCGACGCGGACCGCGGCGTCCAGGAACACCAGCGACTCCGGCGCCGCCCGGGACAGCTCGGCGACCACCACCGGCGAGTGGCTGGTCATGATCACCTGACGGTACGGCTCCGCGCCGCCGGGCTCGCGGACCAGCCGCCGGACCCGCCGGAGCAGCTCCCGCAGCCGGCCGGGGTGCACGCCCGTCTCGATCTCCTCCACCAGCAGGGTGACCGGGTGGTCCGGGTCGTGCAGGGCCGTCAGCAGGCCGAGGATCCGCAGGGTCCCGTCCGACAGCAGCGCGGCCGGGACCGCCCCCTGCCCGTCCAGGACCAGCTCGAAGGACCACTCCCCGCGCTCCAACCGGGGCGCCAGCCCGGCCGCCCCGGGGACGAGCGCGGCGAGGTCGGCCACCAGGTCCGCCATGGCCGGCGTCCCCGCCATCCGGCCGAGCACCGCGGCGAGGTTCGCGCCGTCCGGCGCGAGCGGCCCGCGGTCGCCCGGGGAGCGCCGGGAGCGCATGGCGTGCGGCGCCGGGACGTAGCGGCGCCAGGCGGCGACCGTGCGGCGGGAGGTGGTCACCGGGTCGGGGTCCACCACCAGCAGCTCCAGCAGCTCCTGCGGGAGCCGCCGGGCCACGTGGCCGACGTCCACCCCGGTGGACCGGGGGATCCGCAGCACCATCTCCGCGCCCGTGTCCAGCCGTACCGGGAGCAGGGCCCCCGGCTCCGGGGAGACCAGGGACTCCACCCCCACGGTGAAGGCCGCCACCGGGGCGCCCTGCGCGACCCGGTGGAACTGCTCGTGCGGCACGCCCCGGCGCACGCCGAGGAGCCCGCCGGTGCCGCCGACCTCGTCCGCGACGAACCCCAGCGCGTCGAACAGGTTCGACTTGCCGCCGGCGTTGGGACCGACCAGCACGAGGAACGGCGGCACGTCGATCTCGAAGTCCAGGAACGACTTGAAGCCGTCGATCTCGATACGAGTGATCACGCCCCCGCTTCCCCCTCCAGCGCCCTGTCCGTGCCTAGAGCGCCGGCGCCTTGGACAGCAGGCCGCCGCCCCAGCGGTCGGTCAGGGCCCGCTCCACGGCTGCGCCGACCCGGTAGCAGCGCTCGTCGCCGAGCACCGGGGCCATGATCTGCAGGCCGACCGGGAGGCCGTCCTCGTCCGCCAGGCCGCACGGCACCGAGATGGCCGCGTTGCCGGCCAGGTTGGTCGGGATCGTGCACAGGTCGGCGAGGTACATCGCCATGGGGTCGTCGGCGCGCTCGCCGATCGGGAACGCGGTGGTCGGCGTGGTCGGCGAGACCAGCACGTCCACCTGGTGGAAGGCCGCCTCGAAGTCGCGGGCGATCAGCGTGCGGACCTTCTGCGCCTGGCCGTAGTAGGCGTCGTAGTAGCCGCTGGACAGCGCGTAGGTGCCCAGGATGATGCGGCGCTTGACCTCGGGGCCGAAGCCCTGCGCCCGGGTGAGCGCCATGACCTCCTCGGCCGAGCGGGTGCCGTCGTCGCCGACGCGCAGGCCGTACCGCATGGCGTCGAAGCGGGCCAGGTTGGACGAGCACTCCGACGGGGCGATGAGGTAGTAGGCGGGCAGCGCGGTGGTGAACGACGGGCAGGAGACCTCGACGACCTTGGCGCCGAGGGACTCCAGCAGCTCCACGGCCTCCCGGAAGCGGGCGAGCACGCCCGGCTGGTAGCCCTCGGCGTTCTCGCCGCCGAACTCCTTGACCACGCCGATCCGCAGGCCCGCCACGTCGCCCTCGCGGGCGGCCTCGACGACCTTCGGCACCGCGGCGTCGATGGAGGTGGAGTCGTAGGGGTCGTGCCCGGAGAACGCCTCGTGCAGCAGCGCCGCGTCCAGCACGGTCCGCGCGAACGGGCCCGGGGTGTCCAGGGAGCTGGCGAAGGCGATCAGGCCGTAGCGGGAGGAGCCGCCGTAGGTCGGCTTCATGCCGACGATGCCGGTGACCGCGGCGGGCTGCCGGATGGAGCCGCCGGTGTCGGTGCCGGTGGACAGCGGCGCCTCGTAGGCGGCGACCGCGGCCGAGGAGCCGCCGGAGGAGCCGCCCGGGATGCGGGACAGGTCCCACGGGTTGCGGGTGACGCCGTAGGCGGAGTTCTCGGTGGAGGAGCCCATCGCGAACTCGTCCAGGTTGGTCTTGCCGAGGATCACCAGCCCGGCCTCGCGCAGCCTGCGGGTCACGGTCGCGTCGTACGGCGGGCGCCAGCCTTCGAGGATCTTCGATCCGGCCGTGGTCGGCATGTCCACGGTGGTGAAGACGTCCTTGTGCGCGATCGGCACGCCGGCGAGCGGGCCGAGCTGCTCCCCGGCCGCCCGGCGCTCGTCGACCTTGCGCGCCTGGGCGAGGGTCGTCTCGGCGTCGACGTGCAGGAAGGCGTTGACCTGGGGCTCGACGGCGGCGATCCGGTCGAGGTGGGCCTGGGCGACCTCGACGGCCGAGGTCTCGCCGCGCGCGATCAGCTCGCCGAGCTCGGCGGCGGTCTTGTGGATCAGGCTCATTCTTCCTCCCCGAGGATGCGCGGGACGCGGAAGCGGTTCTCCTCGACGGCCGGGGCGCCGGACAGCGCCTCCTCGGGCGTCAGGCCGGGCCGTACCTCGTCGGGACGGAAGACGTTGGTGAGCGGGAGCGCGTGCGAGGACGGCGGGATGTCGTCGGCCGCCACCTCGGCGACGCGGGCGACCGCACCGATGATCACATCGAGCTGGGCGGCGAAGTGGTCGAGCTCCTCGTCGGACAGCGCCAGCCTGGACAGCCGGGCGAGGTGAGCGACCTCGTCGCGGGTTATGGCGGACATGAGTCGTTGAACCCGTTTCGTGGAATGGCAATCGGACACTGTCATCCTAGAGTGCGTGACCGTGCGTGCCCGACTCCTCGGGTTCCGGTGCGGCCCGGCCCGGTCACGGCCCGCCCCCGGGACGGTCCCCGGAAGGGGGCTGCCGCCCCGGGGCGGCCTCCCGGACCGGACCGTCCGCCGCCCCGCCGTCCTCCCGGCCCGTTCCGGTGCCGCCTCCCGACGGGGAAGCACGTCCGCGCCGGGGAGAGCAGGTGGGGCGTCCCACCGGAACACCCCGAACGGCGCCCTCCAGGTCCCGGCCGACGCGCTCCCCGACGCCCCGGCCATCGACTCCTACTGGACGCGCGACGACGTGGAGATCGACGTCGCCGGGGCCGATCGCAGTCCCATCGCGCAGGAGCTGCGCGTCCTCGGCTCCGTCAAAGAGCCCGGGACGGCTCCTCCGGCGTCCGGCGGGCCCCGCGGCGGAGCCCTCGCCCGGATCGGGGACCGCGGCCGGCGGAGGCGGGGACCGCCGTCGGCCCTCCCCGGGCCGGACGCCTCAGGCCCTCTGGGGGTCGAGGAGACCGGCGGCGCCGGAGAGCGGAAGGACCGGCTTCGCCCGGTCGCGGCGCTCGCGCAGCCAGACCGTGGCCTCGGCGGCGGGCATCGGCTCGGCGAACCACCAGCCCTGGGCCAGGTCGCAGCCCATCGCGGCCAGGCGGGCGGCCGTCTCCCCCGACTCGACGCCCTCCGCGACCGAGCGCAGCCCCAGCGAACGGACCAGGTCGACGATGGAGCGGACGATCCGCTCGTCGTCCCCGGAGTCGTGGATCCTGCGCACGAACGAGGAGTCGATCTTCACCTCGGCGACCGGGAGCCGCTGCAGGCGGACCAGCGAGGAGTAGCCGGTGCCGAAGTCGTCCAGCGCGAGCGGCACGCCCAGCCCGGTCAGCGCCCGCACGGCGTCGGCGGTGTAGGCCTGGTCGGTCATCAGGATGCGCTCGGTGACCTCCAGCTGGATCGCCTTGGGCGGCAGCCGGTACTTCGCCAGGCCGGCCTCCAGCCGCTCGGGGAGCGCGGCGTCGAGCAGGTCGCGGGCCGAGACGTTGACGGAGATCTGCTCGTGCACGCCCGAGCGCCACCAGCAGGCCGCCTGCTCCAGCGCGGCGTCGATGACGTACTCGGTGAGCTGGCGCATCAGGTAGGACTGCTCGGCCAGCGGGATGAACTCCTCCGGGTGGATCGTGCCCCGCACGGGGTGGCGCCAGCGCAGCAGCGCCTCCACCCCCCGCACCTGCCCGGCGGCCAGGTCGATCTTCGGCTGGTAGTGGAGCACGAGCTCGGAGCGGTCGATCGCACGGCGCAGGTCGCCGAGGAGGCTGAGCCGCTCGGGGCTGTTGCGGTCCTTGTCCGCGACGTAGACCTCCACCCCCGTCCGGCCCTCCTTCGCCAGGTACATCGCCACGTCGGAGCGCTGCAGCAGCAGCTCGAAGTCCGGCGCGTGGTCGGGGTGGAGCGCGATCCCGACCGAGGCGTCGAGATCGAAGGTCATGCCCTCCAGCCGGACCGGCTCGGTCAGGGCCACCCGCAGGCGCGCGGCCACCTCCCGGGCCGCGGCGGCGTCCCGGACCGAGGGGAGCAGCACCGCGAACTCGTCGCCGCCGAGCCGGGCGACCACGTCGCCCGGCCGCACGCTGTGGGTCAGCCGGTGCGCCACCGTCTGGAGCAGCCGGTCGCCCACCGGATGCCCGAGCGTGTCGTTGACCTCCTTGAAGCGGTCCAGGTCCAGCAGGAGCAGGCCGACCCGCTCCCCCGGCCGGCTCCGCGCCTCGGCAAGCGCTTCCTCGGTGCGCAGCACGAGCAGCTTGCGGTTGGGCAGGCCGGTGAGCCCGTCGTGCATCGCCTGGTGGTCGCGGCGGACCGAGAGCGTGGCGGTGAAGTAGACCGCGGCCAGCGGCGCGATGAACAGCGGCACCAGCGCCGGGGAGTGGTCCATGACCACCGCGACCAGCGGGGCCAGCCCGAGCAGCGCGGCGTAGACCAGGCTCTGGTGGCCGATCGTGGTCCTGATCACCCGGTGGACCGACCGGCGCTCGTGCAGCGCCACCGCGCCGCACACCAGCAGCCCGCGGACCGCGAAGTAGGCCAGGGCGGCCAGCCCGATCCCGAACAGGTCCTCCCCCTCGGGCGCCCAGGGGGTCTCCGGCGCCGGGCGGTGGCCGAACAGCACCAGCACCACCCCGGCGGCGGTGCAGGCCAGCGTCACCTGGGCGATGTTGAACATCGTCCGGTGCCACGCCTTGCGCGTGACGGCCCCGTTGACCACGATGCCGACGGCCTGCATCAGCACGGCGACCGGCAGTCCGTAGTGGAGCAGCGCCGCGAAGCTGAACATCGTCGACGGGTAGGTGCCTCCCGCCGCGACCGACGACGAGAGCATCACCGGGCGCAGGTCTCCCAGCACGACCAGGACCATGAGCGTCCAGAACAGCGGGGAGCCGGCGAGATCGTCCAGCTCCCCGGGACTCGTCCGCCACAGCGCCACGAGCAGGGCGGTGGTGCCGGTCACGGTGACCGCCGTGAGGTAGGCCCACAGGGGGGATCCCCTCCGGGGTCCGGTGTCGCGCGTATCCGTTGGGTCGGCCATGAGTAATAAAACCCCCATTAGTTCACTATGGGAGACTACGGCCTCTGAGCCACTTCGCGAAACCGATTGCGTACCGTCTGTGACGAAGCACCAATAATGCCTACATAGCGGCGCAGCCCAACACGCTCCGTTACTCCTCCGGCCGGGCCGCCACCGCGGCCGCCGCCTCGGGCCCCTCCTCCAGCAGCACCGCCAGGCCGCTCCCGTCGAGGATCGGCACCTTCAGCTTGACCGCCTTGTCGTATTTGGACCCGGCGTTCTCCCCCGCCACCAGGAAGGAGGTCTTCTTCGACACCGAGCCGGAGACCTTACCGCCCCTGGCCGCCAGGGCCGCCCCCACCTCGTCGCGGGTGTAGTCCGCCAGCGTCCCGGTGACCACGAAGGTCAGCCCGGCCAGGGTCTGCGGCGGCCGGTCGGCCGGCGGCTCGTCCTCCATCCGGACCCCGGCGGCCCTCCACCGGTCGACGATCTCGCGGTGCCAGTCGACCCGGAACCAGTCGTGGATCGCCGCGGCCACCCGCGGCCCGACGCCCTCGACCGCGGCGAGCTCCTCCTCGGTGGCCTTCGCGATCGCCTCCAGCGAGCGGAACTCAGCGGCGACCGCCTGCGCGGTGGGCGGGCCGACGTGCCGGATGGAGAGCGCGACCAGCACCCGCCAGAGCGGCCGGTCCTTGGCGGCCTCCAGCTGCTGGAGCATCTTCTCGGCGTTCTTGCTGGGTGTGCCGTCCTTGTTGGCGAAGAAGGCCACGACCTTGGGCTCGCCGGTCTCCGGGTCGGTCTTGGGCAGGCCGGTGTCGGGGTCGCGGACGACCGACCGGATCGGCAGCAGCTGCCCGATGGTCAGGTCGAACAGGTCGGCCTCGGTGCGGACCGGCGGCTCCTGCGGCGGCAGCGGCTGGGTCAGTGCGGTGGCCGCCACATAACCCAGGCCCTCGATGTCGAGAGCCTTGCGCCCGGCGGCGAAGAAGATGCGCTCGCGCAGCTGGGCAGGGCAGGCCCGGGTGTTGGGGCAGCGCAGGTCGGCGTCGCCCTCCTTCTCGTAGGCCAGCTCGGTGCCGCACTCCGGGCAGTGCGTGGGCATCGTGAACGCGCGCTCGGTGCCGTCGCGCAGCTCCTCGACCGGCTTGACGATCTCCGGGATCACGTCGCCCGCCTTGCGCAGCACCACGGTGTCGCCGATCAGCACGCCCTTGCGCGCGACCTCCGAGGCGTTGTGGAGCGTGGCCCGCTCGACCGTGGAGCCCGCCACCACGACCGGCTCCATGACGCCGAACGGGGTGACCCGGCCGGTCCGGCCCACCCCCACCTGGATGTCGAGGAGCTTGGTGTTGACCTCCTCCGGCGGGTATTTGTAGGCGATCGCCCAGCGCGGCGCCCGGCTGGTGGAGCCCAGGTTGCGCTGCAGGTCGATGCGGTCCACCTTCACCACGACGCCGTCGATCTCGTAGGCGGGGTCGTGGCGGTGCTCCCGGTAGTGCTCGACGTAGCCGTTGATGCCGTCGAGGTCGTCGACGAGCCGGTAGAGGTCGCTGACCGGCAGGCCGAACGCCCGGAGCCGGTCGTAGATCTCCGACTGGGCGCGCGGCCGGACCGCCCCCTCCCACACGCCGATCCCGTGGACGATCATGCGCAGCGGGCGCTGCGCGGTGATCCGCGGGTCCTTCTGCCGGAGCGAGCCCGCCGCCGAGTTGCGCGGGTTGGCGAACGGCGGCTTGCCCGCCGCGACGAGCTGCTCGTTGAGTTCGGCGAACTCCGCGACCGGCATGTAGACCTCGCCCCGGACCTCGACCAGGTCGGGCACGTCGTCACCGGTCAGGCGCTGCGGGATGTCCGCGATCGTGCGCACGTTGGCGGTCACGTCGTCGCCCACCCGGCCGTCGCCCCGGGTGGCGCCCCGGACCAGCCGGCCCTTCTCGTAGACCAGCGAGATCGCCAGTCCGTCGATCTTCAGCTCGCACAGGTAGGGACCGGGGTCCTGCTCGGCCAGCCGCTCGGCGCGCGCCTGCCAGGAGGCCAGGTCGTCGGCGTTGAAGGCGTTGTCCAGACTCTCCATCCGGCTCAGGTGGGCGACCGGCGCGAACTCGGTGGAGATGGGCGCGCCGACCTTCTGGGTCGGCGAGTCCGGGGTGCGCAGGCTCGGGTGCTCCTCCTCCAGTGCGCGCAGCTCCCGCATCCACCCGTCGTACTGCGCGTCGCTGACGGTCGGCGAGTCGAGCACGTAGTAGCGCCAGTTGGCCTCCTCGACCAGCTCGCTCAACTCCGCGTGCCGTTCCAGCGCCGTCACCGGAACGCCCTCGACCTCAACGCCCATCGCCTGCTCTCCCCTCGTCGGACCGGCAGGGAGAATCTATCGCCGGGCACCGACAAACGCCCGGGCGCGGGTCTCCTCCGCGCCGTGCGCGCGGCGTCCCGGGCGGGGGCGGCCCCGCCCGGGGCGCGGACGGGGCGCGGCGGCGGGACGGGACCGCGGAGGACTCAGCCGCCCTGGCGGTAGATCGTCTTCCAGGAGGTGCACCGGCCGGTCGGCTTCTTGGAGGTGCCGCGGCAGACCTTCGCCTTGACCGTCAGGGGGTAGGAGATGTTCTTGCGGAACGTCCCCGTGCCGGGGGTGCAGTTGTAGTAGGCCGCCGAGGCGTGTTTGCCGTTGCTCCCCTTCTGCCAGCGCAGCAGGATCCACGAGCAGCCCTTCCCCCGGGTGTCGCCGAGGCTCCCCCGGATCTGGAAGGCGCTCTGGGTGACGACGATCTTCCCCTTGGCGGTGGCGTGGCCGTCGGTGGAGTGGATCGGCCCCCACTTCCAGCCGGAAGCCGCCGAGGCGGCCGAAGCCGCCGTGGACCCGCCCAGGACGAGGGCCGCGGTGGCGGTCAGGCCGACCAGGACACGGACGCCGGTACGCATGAAAACTCCAGACATGTGGACGTTCTTTGACATGTCCAGAAATAGGGCTTCGTACTTGCGGGCCGCTTGAAGCCCCGTTGCAACCCGGGCGACGCGGACGCGCCCCGGCCGGTCGCCCGGCGCGCGACCCGGTCCCGGCCGCACCCCGTCAGGCGGCGCGGCGGGCGGGTCCCGGTCCCGGCCCGCGCCCGGTCAGGCGCGCGGCGGGCGGGTCCCGGTCAGTCGCCCGGGTCCTCCCGGAGCACGCGGGCCGCCTCGCGGCACTTCGCCAGCGCGGCGCGGGCGTAACCGGGCGAGGCCCCGGCCAGACCGCAGGCGGGGGTGAGCACGACCTGCCGCGCCAGGGTGGCGGAGGGGAAGCTTAGGCGGCGCCAGAGCCCGACGGCGGGCCGGGCGACCACGCCGACGTCCGCGAGCGGGGCGTCCCCGCCGGGCACGACCCCGAGGAAGAAGGCCGTCCCGGCCTCCACGCACTCGCCGATCGCGTCCTCGTCCCTGCGCCGCAGCAGGGAGGCGTCCAGCGAGACCCCCTTCGCCCCCGCCCCGCGCAGGACCGCCAACGGCACCTCGGGGGCGCAGCAGTGCACGATCGGGAAGGTCCCCTCCGGCAGCGCGGCCAGCACCGACCGGAGCCGCTCGGTCACCACCGGGGCCTCGACCGCGCGCAGCCGGCCGAACCCCGACGCCGTCGGCACGGTGCCCGCCAGCACGCCGGGCAGGCCCGGCTCGTCGAGCTGGACCACGAGCCCGGTGATGCCCGGCACCCGCTTGCGCACCTGCGCCACGTGCGCGGCGAGCCCTTCGGCGAAGGAGTCCACCAGGTCGCGCACGGCCCCGGCGTCGGCGAGCGTCCGGTCGCCGTGCCGCAGCTCCACGGCGCCGGCCAGGGTCCACGGCCCGCACACCTGGATCTTGAAGGGGCCCTCGTACCCCTGGGCCGCCTCCTCCAGGCCGTCGAGGTCGCGCCGCAGGTGGTCGCGGGCCCGCTTGGCGTCCCGGCCGGGCCGGTCGGTGAACCGCCAGCCCGAGGGCTGCACCTCCACGGGCAGCTCCACCAGCAGCGAGGCCCCCCGTCCGACCATGTCGGCGCCGACGCCCCGCGCGGGCAGCTCGGGCAGGTACGGCAGGGCGGGGAGCTCCCCGAAGACGATCCTGAGCGCCTCGGCGTGGTCCTCCCCCGGATGCGACCCGATGCCGGTCGCGGCCGCCTCATCCCACGGAAACGTGTTCACGGTGGCCAGCTTAGGCCCGTCCGCCGATCACGGACGCGGCCGGGCGGGACCGCTCCGGCGGCGCGGAGACGACCGGAGCGTCCTCCGGGTCCCCGGACGGCACGCCGATAACATGCGATCATGAAGCTCACCAAGTTCGGCCACGCGTGCGTCCGCCTCGAGAAGGACGGCACCGCCCTGGTGATCGATCCCGGCTCCTTCAGCGAGGAGGAGGCGCTCGAGGGCGCCCGGGCCGTACTCGTCACCCACGAGCACTTCGATCACGTCGAGCCCGACCGGCTCCGCCGGGCCGCCGAGGCCGACCCGTCCCTGGAGATCTGGACCTGCGAGGCCGTGGCCGCCACGCTCGCCGGCGTCCCGGCGGAGATCCGGACGGTGCGCGACGGCGACACGTTCGGCACGGCAGGCTTCCAGATCCGGGTCGTCGGCGAGTGGCACGCCCCCAACCACCCCGACCAGCCCATCGTGCAGAACGTCGGCTTCCTGGTGGACGAGGAGGTCTTCTACCCGGGCGACGCGCTCACCCCGCCGGGCACCGAGGTGCCCACGCTCCTGGTGCCGACCAACGCGCCGTGGCTGAAGCTCCCGGAGATGGTGGCCTACCTGCGCGAGGTCCGCCCCGCCCGGGCCTTCTCCACCCACGACGGCCTGCTCAACGAGCTCGGACTGGGCCTGATCGACCGGTGGCTGCAGACCGAGTCGGACGCCCAGCGGGCCGAGATGCGCCGCCTCGCACCCGGCGAGTCGGTCACCCTGCCCTGAGCCCCGGAGGGACCGGCCCGGAGCGGGATCAGCCCGCGGTGAGGACCTCCTCGGGCGGAGCGAGGTGCCGGCGGAGCGCGGCGCGGCTCGGTGACCGTCCCGGCATGGCCGTCCGGCAGAGCCGGGCAGAAGGCGGCGCGGGTCCGACGGGCCGGAAACTCGGCCGGGGCGGCCACGTCGGGGTTGCCGTCGGGCATGTCGCGCCTGCTCACCGGCCCGTCCTCGCGACGGGAGACTTCGGGGTCCGCCGAAGCGTCCCGCTCCTACGGTTACGGCCATGACCACGCACGACGACGACGGCCACCTGGTGATCTCCCCGAGCATCCTGTACTTCGGGACGCCGGTGGTCCTGCTGACCACCGAGAACGACGACGCAGGCGTCAATCTCGCGCCCATCTCCTCGGCGTGGGCGCTGGGCCAGGTGGTGGTCATGGGGTTGGCGCGGTCCAGCCAGACCGCGCACAACCTCATGGAGCGCCCCGACCTGGTGATCAACCTTCCCGCGCCGGAGCAGTGGACGGCCGTCGAGCGCCTGGCGCCTCTGACCGGCCGTCACCCGGTGCCGCCCGAGAAACAGGGCCTCTACCGGTACGAGGACGACAAGTTCGAAGCCGCCGGGCTGCGCCCCGAGCCCTCCGGCATCGTCCGGCCTCCGCGCGTCGCCGGCTGCCCCCTCCAGTTGGAGGCGCGCGCCGAAGGCATCCGGCCCGACAGGGCAGGGGGCTTCCTCATCGTCGAGTCGCGGGTGCTGCGCGTGCACGCCGCACCCCGCATCGTCGTCCCGGGGACGGATCGCATCGACCCCGCCGCCTGGAGCCCTCTGATCTACAACTTCCGGCACTACCACGGCCTCGGTCCCGAACTCGGGCGCAGTTTCCGCTCCGAGACCACCCGCCGGACCCCCTGATCCCCCGGGCGGCGGGCGGGCCGTCCGGCCACCGCGGGAAGCGGTCTCCTCCCGCCCCCGGCGGGCGGGTCAGGCGGCGGAGGCGATGGTGGCGGAGCCGATCACGGCGTCGCCGAGGTAGAGCACCGCGGCCTGGCCCGCCGCCACCCCGGTGGCGGGGGCGTCCAGCACGATGCGGACCTCGGAGCCGTCGCCGGAGACCTGGGCGCGGCAGCCGTACACCTCGCCGTGGGCGCGGAGCTGGACCGTGCAGGCCAGCGGCTCGCGGGGCGCCTCCAGCGGGCCGTTCCAGACCGGCCGGACGGCCGTGATGGAGGTGACCTCCAGCGACGAGCGCGGGCCGACCGTCACCGTGTTGGTGACCGGCTCGATGGACAGCACGTAGCGCGGCCTGCCGTCGGGGGCCGGCCGGTCGATGCGCAGCCCCTTGCGCTGGCCCACGGTGAAGCCGTAGGCGCCCTCGTGCGTGCCGACGACCTGCCCGGACTCGTCCACGATCGGGCCCTCGGCACTGCCGAGGCGGTCGGCGAGGAAGCCCCGGGTGTCGCCGTCGGCGATGAAGCAGATGTCGTGGCTGTCGGGTTTGTCGGCCACGGTGAGCCCGCGGCGCGCGGCTTCCGCGCGGACCTCGGCCTTGGTGGAGTCGCCGAGCGGGAAGATCGCGTGGCTGAGCTGCTCGCGGGTGAGCACGCCGAGCACGTAGGACTGGTCCTTGCCCTCGTCGGGGCTGCGGTGCAGCACGCCGTCGACGAGCCGGGCGTGGTGCCCGGTGGCCACCGCGTCGAAGCCCAGCGCCAGCGCCCGGTCGAGCACCGCCTCGAATTTGATCTTCTCGTTGCAGCGCAGGCAGGGGTTGGGCGTGCGGCCGGCGGCGTACTCGCTGACGAAGTCCTCGACCACGTCCCGGTGGAACCGCTCGGCCATGTCCCAGATGTAGAAGGGGATGCCGATCACGTCGGCGGCCCGGCGGGCGTCGCGCGAGTCCTCGATCGTGCAGCAGCCCCGGGCGCCGGTCCGGTAGGACTGCGGGTTGGCCGACAGCGCCAGGTGCACGCCGGTGACCTCGTGGCCCGCCTCGGCGATGCGGGCGGCGGCCACGGCGGAGTCGACGCCGCCGGACATGGCGGCAAGCACACGGAGAGCCATAACTCTTGAAGCCTACCTGCGTTGGCAGACGCACCGTCGTACTGGGAGAATCCAGGACCATGCGACTGTTCGGGCGCAAGGGCGGATCCGGCGAGGAGCCCGCCGACGGCACGGCCGAGTTCTGGTCGTGGTGGGCCGGGGCGAGACCGGAGCTGGACGCGATGGTCGCCGCCGGGGAGGCCGACCGGCTGGCCGAGTGGATCGCGCCCGCGGTGCAGGTGGTCCACCCCTCCCTGGTCTGGGAGATCGCCCCCGGACGCGACGCCGACCAGGCCCTGGTGGTCACCGCGGCGGGCGATCCCGAACTGCGCCCCCTGGCGCACCGCTGGGCCGCCGCCGCGCCGCCCGCCGACACGCTGTGGGAGTTCCACCCGTCCCGGCAGCCCAACCCGCACGCCATGGACATCTCCATCGACGTGGGCGGCCACGGGTTCCGCCTGGACGAGCTGGTGCTGGGCCTGCGGGTCCCGCACGGCGGTCCCCGCCTCGACGTGGTCGCCCACCACCCGCTCTTCGGCCTCCTCGACTCCGACACCAGGACCGAGGCGACGCTGCTCGCCCTCGACTGGCTGCTCGGCGAGGACGACGTGGCCCGCTGGGTGGGCGACGTCTCCGCCTCCCAGGTGCCGCCCATCGACGCCGTGCCCGCCGTCCACCTGCCCGGTGTGGTCGCCGACCTGGCCTCCGACTTCCGCCACGAGCAGTGGGCGCTGCTGGAGGGCGAGACCGCCACCGGCGCCCGCCTGATCGCCACCGCCCGCTACCCGCTCCGCCCGGTCGACCACCCGCTGTTCGACCAGCACATCGCGATCACCCTGCCCTACCGGCACCGCGACGCCGACGGCCTGCCCGTCGGGCCGTCGCTGGAGGCGCTGCGCGACTTCGAGGAGCGCCTCGCCGGGCGGATCAGCCGGTTGCACGGCAGCGCCGTGCTCGCCGTCCACACCAGCGCCGAGGGCCAGCGGGTGCTGCACGTCTACGCCGACCCGGCGGGGGACGCGGCGGTCCACGCCGAGGAGCTCGTGGTGAGCTGGGAGGAGGGACGGCCCCGGGTGGACGTCGCGAGCGACCCCGGCTGGATCGCCGTCTCCCCGTTCCTGAGCTGACGCGCCCGGGGGGCGTTCCCGGGCCGCCGCCCGCGCTCCCGGGGCGACGTCCGGGTTCCCGGGTTCCCGGGTTCCCGGGCCGGCGCCCGGGCCGTCTGGCCCGGATGCGGGCGGCGGGTGCGGCGCCGCCGGGTGGCGGCCGCGCGGCGTTGTGTGCATTCCTCCCTACAACCGCCCGCCCGTACCGGGAACCCTTACGGCATGCCGCCCCCCTCACCAGGAAGGACATGCCATGCCCGCCCCGCACACCGAACCCGCTCCGGACACCGGGGCCGACCGCGGCGACCTGCTCGCCGAACGGCTGCTCGACGGCGCCGTCGACGCCCTGGAGCTCTTCTCCGTCTACCTCGGCACCGAGCTGGACCTCTACCGGGCCCTCGAACGGCACGGCCCGCTCACCCCGGCCGCGCTGGCCGGGCACGCCGGGATCGCCCCGCGCTACGCCCGCGAGTGGCTGGAGCAGCAGGCCGTCGCCGGCCTGCTGGAGGCGGTCGGCGGGGAGCCCGCCGGGGCCGCCGACGAGCGCCGCTACCGCCTGGACCCCGCGCACGCCCGGGTGCTGCTGCACGCCGACGACCCCGCGCACGCCGCGCCGTTCGCGCACCTCCTCGCCGGGATCGGCGGTGTGCTCCCCCGGGTGGCCGAGGCCTACCGCACCGGCGAGGGCGTGCCCTACGAGGCGTACGGCAGGGCGTTCCGGCACGGCCAGGGCCACATCAACCGGCCGGCCTTCACCCACGAACTGCCCACCGCCTGGCTGGCCGCCCTGCCCGACGTGGTCGCGCGGTTGAAGACCGCCCCGCGCCCGCGCATCGCGGACGTGGGCTGCGGGCAGGGCTGGTCCACCCTCGCGCTCGCCCGCGCCTTCCCGCACGCCGAGGTGGAGGGCATCGACCTCGACGAGGCCTCCATCGCCGAGGCGCGTGAGCAGGCCGCGCGGGCCGGGCTCGCCGGCCGGGTCCGCCTGACGTGCGCGGACGCCGCGTCGCTGGCCGGCGCCGGCCCCTACGACCTGGTGCTGATCCTGGAGGCGCTGCACGACTTCCCCCGGCCGGTGGAGGCGCTGCGCGCCGTCCGCGCCGCCCTCGCCCCCGGCGGCGCGGTGCTGGTCGCCGACGAGCGGGTGGCCGACCGGTTCACCGCGCCCGGCGACAAGGTCGAGCGGATGATGTACGGCTGGAGCGTCACGCACTGCCTGCCCACCCAGCTGGTCGAGCGGCCGTCGGCGGCCACCGGCACCGTGCTGCGCGCCGGCGCCCTGCGCGCCTACGCGGCCGAGGCGGGGTTCCGGCGGTGCGCCGTGCTCCCGGTCGACAACGACTTCCTCCGCCTGTACCGGCTCGACGGCTGACCGCCCGCCGGCTCCGCGTCCACCGCGGCGTCCGCCGTGGCGGCCCGAGGGATCCGCCGGGTCATCCGGCCTCGCGCCTCCCCGACCGCAGCAGGAAGCCCGCCAGGACGGCCGCGCCGAGCAGCGCCTGCGCGGCCAGGAGGCCACCGGGCTCGGCGGACCCGGACGCCAGTGCCCCGATCAGCGGCAGGGATCCGAGCACCGCGAGGTCGATCCCGGTCAGAGCCCAGATGATCGGGCCCGTCGGGATCACCCCCATCGGCGTGTCGATAACCGGCAGCGCGTGGTCGGGCGGCGGTCTGCGGGCGGCCCGCAACGCCCCGGCCGCCGACGCGGGCGCGGCCAGCGCTCCCAGCAGCCACCACGGGCCGGCGGGAAGCGCACCGCTCAGCGTGAGCCCGGCCAGGGCGAGGACCAGCCACGCGGCACCCAGCAGTCCCGGCAGCAGCGCCCTGGCGGCGAGGACCCTGCGGGGCCCTGTCCCGAGCATCCGCGCCAGCGCGGGATCGGACGCGTCCCGGCGGGCGCCGGAGACACCCGCCAGCGCGGCGGCCAGCGCGCCCGCGACGACGAGGCCGGCGACCACCAGGCCGCCTGCCATCGCGTCCGCGGCCGTGGCCGCCGCCGTGCCCAGCGGGCCGGAGCCGTCCACCGCCGTGCCCACCGCCGTACTCGCCGCCGGGTCCGTCACCGCGCCTGCCGGGCCGGAGCCGATCGCCCCCGCGGCGAGCGCGGGCAGCGCGGCCACCGCGGCCAGCACGGCCACCGGCCACGGACGGCGCGCCAGCCGCCGCCAGTCCTGCCAGGCGACCGCCGACGGCGCGGGCAGGGCGGGCCAGGGCCGGGAGCGGAGCACCCGGCCCCGCCAGTGCTGCTCCTCCGCGGCCCAGGTGACGACCCCGGGGTCCAGAGCGGCGGCGACGGCGGCCGCCCTGCCCGCCCGGGTGGAGGCGGCCAGCAGGGTCCGGGCCGGGATCCGCTCCAGCGCCGCCCACGCCCGCCGCACCAGCGCGGCGGCGGGCACGGCGGAAAGCCCGGCGAGCGCCGCGCCCAGGGCGGGCGGCGCGGAGGCGGCCAGGGAGAGCAGGCGGTGTCCCGGCGCGGACGACGAGAGCACGACGGCCGCCGTCAGGACCGTGGCCGCGGCGGCGGCCGGGACGGTCCAGGATGCCTGCTCCCGTGACGCCTGCGCCAGCACGGCGGCGGCCGCGCCGCCCGTGGCCGCCGCGATCCCGAGGACGGCCGCCGCGGCCAGCCGTACCGCCGGCAGGTCGGGGGCGCCCAGGACCGCGAGCGCGCCCACGCCGAGCACCGCTCCGGCCGCGGCGGAGACCGCGAGGAGGAGACCCGCGGGGCGTCCCAGCACGCCGCGGCGGTCGAGCGGGGAGAGCAGCAGCCAGGCCGCGTCGGCGGGCCGCGGTACGACGGGGCCGATCACGCGGGCGGCGGCGAGGAGGCCCGCGTAGACCAGCAGGAGCAGCGCGACCCCGGCCCCGGCGCGTGACGGGTCGCCCGGCCGGAGGGCCGCGGCGAGCATCCGGGAGGCGGGCTCGGCCAGCACCACGGCGGCCATGGCCAGCCCGAAGACGGCCGTGTAGCGGTCCGTCCAGCCCCGGCGCCGGCGGCCGCGCGCGCGGATGAAGGCGCGGACGGCCGGTACGGTGCTCACGCGGCGCTCCTCACCCGTCCGGCGGCCAGCTCGACCCGCCGGCCCCCGGCCGCCTCGGCGAGCGCCGCGTCGTGGGTGGCCATCACCACAGCCCCGCCCCCGGCGGCGTACTCCGCCAGGATGGCCGCCAGCCGCCGCCGGAAGCCGGCGTCGAGCCCCCGCTCCGGCTCGTCCAGCAGGAGCAGCCGGCTCGGCCGCAGGAAGGCCGCCGCCAGCAGGAGCCGCTGCCGCTGACCGGTCGACAGGGCCGGGGGCGGCGCGTCCGCCCGCCCGTGCAGGCCGAACGCCTCCAGCGCCGCTTCGGCGTCCAGCCGGGAGGCACCGTGCACGGTGCCCATCAGCTCCAGGTGCTCGCGGGCCGTCAGCCCCGGGTACCAGGCGGGCTCGTCGCCCGCCAGGACGACGTCGCGCCAGAACGCCGGCTCGTCCCGGGGCGGCCCGCCGAGCACGGAGAGCTCCCCGGAGTCCGGGGACCGCAGCCCGGCCAGGCAGCGCAGCAGCGTCGACTTGCCCGCGCCGTTCTCCCCCGCCACGGCGACGATCTCGCCGCGGGCGACCGTCAGGTCCACGCCCCGCAGGACGGGTTCACCGCCGAGCACGACTCCGAGGCCGCGTGCCGTGATCAACACTCCGCTCACCGTTCGACCCTAGCCGGGCGCGGGCCCGCCCGCGCCCGGGGCCGGAGCGCATGCGGGACGGAGCGGGCGGACCCGCGGATCAGGGCGAGGCGGGCGGAGGGCGGGCCCGCGGATCAGGACAGGCCGGCGCGGCGGGCGCGTTCCACGACCGAGCCGATCACCTCGGCGACGCGGTCGACGTCGGCCTCGGTCGAGGTGTGGCCGAGGGAGAAGCGCAGGGAGCCGCGGGCCCGCACCCCGTCGGCGCCCATGGCGAGCAGCACGTGGGAGGGCTGGGCGACCCCGGCCGAGCAGGCGGAGCCGGTGGAGCACTCCACGCCCTTGGCGTCCAGGAGCATGAGCAGCGCGTCGCCCTCGCAGCCGGGGAAGGAGAAGTGCGCGTTGCCGGGGAGGCGGTTCACCGGGTCGCCGTTGAGGATCACGTCGGGCACGGCCTGCCGTACCCGGTGGACGAGGTCGTCGCGGAGGGCGGCCAGCCGGGCCGCCAGCTCGGTCTGCCGGGCGACGGCGGCCTGCACGGCCGCCGCGAGGCCGGCGATCGCCGGGGCGTCCAGCGTGCCGGAGCGCACGTCGCGCTCCTGCCCCCCGCCGTGCAGCACCGGGACCGGGTCGACGCCGCGGGCCAGCAGCAGCGCTCCGACGCCCATCGGCCCGCCGACCTTGTGCCCGGAGAGCGTCAGCGCGTCCGCCCCGGACTCCGAGAAGACCACCGGCAGCTGGCCCACGGCCTGGACCGCGTCCGTGTGGAACGGGATGCCGTGGTCCCGGGCGATGGCGGCGAGCACGCGGATCGGCTGGACGGTGCCGACCTCGTTGTTGGCCCACATCACGCTCACCAGGGCGACGTCGTCCGGGTCGCGTTCGATGGCCTCGCGGAGGGTCTGCGGGTGCACCCGGCCGTACGCGTCGACGTCGAGCAGCTCGACGGTGGCGCCCTGGTGGTCGGCCAGCCAGTGGGCGGGGTCGAGGGCGGCGTGGTGCTCGACCGAGCTGATCAGGATGCGGGTCGCCCCCTTGGCGCGGCGGGCCCAGTAGAGGCCCTTGATCGCCAGGTTGTCGGCCTCGGTGCCGCCCGAGGTGAACACGACCTCGCTGGGCCGGGCGCCGAGCGCGTCCGCGATGGACTCGCGCGACTCCTCCACCACCCGGCGGACCCGGCGGCCCGCCGCGTGCAACGAGGACGCGTTGCCGACGTCGCCGAGCCGGGCGGTCATCGCCTCGATCGCCTCGGGGAGCATCGGCGTGGTCGCCGCGTGATCGAGATAAGCGGGCTTGACTGCCATGCTCCCCCTCCGCGACTCGTTGTGCAGCCTTCCAAGCGTATCCGCGCCCGCGACGGAAGGCGTCCCGCGGTTGCTACTGAACCGTCCGGACGGTACAGTAGCGGCCCATGAGACGGGAGGAGCTACTGGACGCTGCGGAGGAGCTGCTGTCCGACGAGGGCTCCTCGGCACTCACCCTGTCGGCCGTCGCCGAGCGCGCCGGCTGCAGCAAGGGCGGCCTGCTCTACCACTTCGCCACCAAAGAGGCCCTGATCAAAGCCATGGTCGAGCGGTTGATCGACGAGTTCGACGAGCTCGTCGCCGCCCAGGGCCACGACACCTACACCAAGAACTACCTGGCCGCCACACTCGCCGCCGTGCGGAGCGGCAGGCTGCGCCGCTGGGCGGTGGTCACCGGCGCCTCCGGCAGCCCCTACCTCCTCGCCCCGCTGCGCGAGGCGATGGCCCGCTGGCACCGCGAGGGCCTGGAGTCCGAGCCCGACCCGGTGGCCGCGCAGATCGTCCGCCTGGCCTGCGAGGGGATCTGGGACGTGGCCAGCCACGACCCCGGCCTCTACGACGAGCGGCACTACGCCGAGCTGCAGCGGCGCCTGCTGGACCTGCTGCCCGGCTAGCCCGGGCCCGGCCACCTCTCCCCACCCCCTCACCTCCGACCCCGGCGGGCCCTTCCGGCGCGATCCCCCGCGCCCGGCCGCCGGGACCCGGCGCGCGCGAAGGCGGCCGCCCCGCACCCGCGGAGGCGGCCGGTTCCCGTGCGCGGCGGCAGACCTGATCCGGATCCAGAAGACTCTGCAGAAGGGATCGTGTGATGACCCGCGACCTGAGGAGAGCCCGCAACGGGGCGATCCTCACTTTCGTACTCGGTGGACTGCTGTGCGGATCGATGACCGTGCGCCTGCCCGCGTTCTCCGACAAACTCGGCCTGTCCGAGTCCTCGGTCGGCCTCACGCTGCTGGTGTGGGGACTGGGCGCGCTGGTGACCATGCAGTCGATGCGCCGGGTGATGACGCGCTTCGGCAGCCGGAGCGTCCTGCGGGTCGGTGCCCCCCTCTGTGCCGCCACCCTGGTCCTGGTGGCGCTCGCCCCCTCCTTCCCCGCGCTGCTGGTCGCGGCCGGGCTGTTCGGCCTGGCCTTCGGCGCGCTGGACGTCGCGATGAACGCGCAGGGCTCGACGGTCGAGCGGGCCCACGGCCGCCCGCTGATGAACGGCATGCACGCCGGCTGGTGCGTGGGCGCGATGGGCGCCGGCGTGATCGGCTCCGCCGCCATCGCGGCCGGGCTGTCGGTCACCGCCCACCTGACGCTCGTCGCCCTGGCCGCGCTGCCCGTGCTGGTCGCCGTCAGCCGCTCCTACCTGCCCGACCCCGCCCCCGCCGCGGAGGCCGGCCGGTCCGGGACCCGGCACCGGATGCCCCCGGTGGTCTACCTTCTCGGCGTGATCGCGTTCTGCGCGTTCATGGTCGAGGGCACGATCGCGGACTGGAACGGCCTGTACCTGCGCGGCACGCTCGGCGCCCCGGAGGCCGTCGCCGCGCTCGGCTACCCGGTCTTCGAGGCGGGCATGCTGCTCGCCCGCCTCGCGGGCGACCGGATCCGGGCCCGGTTCGGCGCCCGCGGCATGGTCGTCTTCTCCGGGCTGTCCACCGCCGCCACCTTCGCCGTGGTCATCACGGTGCCCTCGGCGCCGGTCGCCGTCGCGGCCATGTTCTTCGTGGGCCTGTCGGTGGCGACGGTCTCCCCGGTGGCCATGTCTCTGGCGGGCGACGCCACCCGCAACCCCGGCCCGGCCATCGCCCAGACGGGGGCGATGGGCTACGCCGGTCTGCTGCTCGGCCCGGTGGTCATCGGCTTGCTGTCCGATCTGGCGTCGCTGCGGGTCGCGCTCGGCACGGCCGTCGCGCTCGGCGTCCTGATCGCCCTGGCCGCCCGCTTCCTCCCCCGGTACGGCACGGCCGCCCCGGCCCCGGCGCGGGCTTCCGAGCACGGGCTCACCGTGGCCGCCTGACCTGCCCGGTCCGGTCCCGGTCCCGGCGCCGTTTCCGGGTCCGGGCCCGGGCAGGGCGAGGGCCGGGGAACGCCCCGGCCCCATCCGCCGGACAGCGCGTCCCGGGCGGCGGGCGGCGGCCCGGACGGGACGGCGGGAAGCGGAAGGGGCGGGGAGCAGCGTGTGCTCCCCGCCCCTTCGCGCACGTCCCCGCGCGGGCCCGCGGCGCCTACTTGCGCTTGGCGATCTCCTCGGTCAGCTGCGGGATGACCTGGTTGAGGTCGCCCACCACACCGAAGTCGGCGATCTCGAAGATCGGCGCCTCGGGGTCCTTGTTGACCACGACGATCGTCTTGGCGGTCTGCATGCCCGCCCGGTGCTGGATGGCGCCGGAGATGCCGGCCGCGATGTAGAGCTGCGGCGAGACGGTCTTGCCGGTCTGGCCGACCTGGAACTGGTGCGGGTACCAGCCGGCGTCGGTGGCGGCGCGGGAGGCGCCGACGGCCGCGCCGAGCGAGTCGGCCAGCTTCTCGATGATCGAGAAGTTCTCGGCCGAGCCCACGCCCCGGCCACCGGAGACCACGATCGCGGCCTCGGTGAGCTCCGGACGGGCGCCCTTCTCCTCCTTGACCCGCTCCACGACCTTGGCGGTCTTGGCGGCCTCGGAGACGGCCACGGAGACCTGCTCCTCGGCGCCCGCGCCCGCGGCGGCCTCGACCGGGACCGCGTTCGGGCGGACCGCGATGATCGGGATGCCCTTGGTGACACGCGAGCGGACGTTGACGCCGCCGCCGAAGATGGACTGGTCGGCGACCGCGCCCTCCTCCAGGCCGACCACGTCGGTCAGCACACCGGAGTCGGTCCGTACGGCCAGCCGCCCGGCGATCTCCTTGGCCTCGGCCGTCGCGGCGACGAGCACCGCGGCCGGGGAGGCGGAGGAGACGAGCTGCTGGAGCAGGTCGACCTTCGGCGCGACCACGTAGTCGGCGATGTCGGCGGAGTCGGCGACGTAGATCTTCTCGGCGCCGTGCTCGGCCAGCTTGGCCTTGGCGTCGGCGGAGTAGCCCGGCCCGGTCCACACGGCCGACGGGGCGCCCAGCCTGCGGGCGAGCGTCAGCAGCTCCAGCGTGACCTTCTTGATCTGGCCTTCGACGTGCTCGACGAGAACGAGAACTTCGGACATGTCAGCTATTCCTCCCGTCCTCAGATGAACTTCTTCGACGCGAGGAACTCGGCGGCCTTCGCGCCGCCGTCGCCCTCGTCCTTGACGATCGTGCCGGCCGCGCGCGGCGGGGCGGCGGCGAAGTCGACGACCTCGCTCCAGGAGTTGGCCAGGCCCACCTGGGAGGCGTCGATCTCGGCGTCGGCGAGGCCGAGCTTCTCCACCGGCTTCTTCTTGGCGGCCATGATGCCCTTGAAGGACGGGTAGCGCGGCTCGTTGATCTTCTCGACCACGGAGACGACCGCGGGCAGCGATGCCTCGACCTTGTCGTAGCCGTAGTCGGTGACGCGCTGGATCGCGATGGACGACCCGTCGACCTCGACCTTCTTGGCGAAGGTCAGCTGCGGCACGCCCAGGCGCTCGGCCAGCATGGCGGCCAGCACGCCGGTGCGGGCGTCGGTGGACTCGGAGCCGAGCACGACCAGATCGAACCCGATCTTCTTCAGCGCCTGCGCCAGGGCGTAGGAGGTGCCCAGCGCGTCCGAGCCGTGCAGGCCGTCGTCGACCAGGTGGACGGCCTTGTCGGCGCCCATGGCCAGGGCCTTGCGAATGGTGTCGCTGGCCTTGTCGGGACCCATGGTGAGGACGGTCACCTCACCGCCGTGGGCCTCCTTCAGCAGCAGCGCCTCCTCGACCGCGTATTCGTCGAGCTCGTTGATGACGCCGTCGGCGGCGTCGCGGTCGAGCGTCTTGTCATCGGACCGCAGCTTGCGCTCGGTCGCCGTGTCGGGGACCTGCTTCACGCAGACGACGATGTTCATGGCCGGTGGCCGACCTCCCGTGTTCGCGTGCGCCACCGCGTCGCCGCGGCTGACGCCGGATGCTCGGTACGCACACGCGGGGCACGTGCACGTGGATGCCAAGACTGCCAGGTGCCCGAGGGCGGCATGACAGCGGGTGGCCCGGGCGGGACATGCCCTCCCTGGTCCCCCGCCCTCATGTTACCCATCGGTAGCTTAGGCGCAAACCGCCACCCCGTACGGCTTCCACCGCCCGATCGGCCTCCTACCCGGCGAGTCATCACCTCCACCATACAGAACGATGTTCCGGAATCCGCGCGTGGTGTCCGCCACCCCCGCGAGGCACGGGACCCGGCGGGACTCAGCTGCTCAGGACGATGACGACCAGCACCAGGACCACGGTGCCCAGGGCCAGTGCGAGGGTGAGCGGGCTGAAGAGCGCGCCCAGCAGGAAGCAGAGCCCGGCGGTCCCGGCCGCGCAGGCCAGGTCGAGGAGCGCGCGGCCCCGGTTGCGCCGGGCGAAGAGCGCGACGCCCCCGTCCACGAGCATCGCCACGCCGTAGGCGGTCAGCAGCAGCAGCGCCGCCTCCGGCAGCGGGCTCCTGGCCGTCGCGGCCGCCAGCGCCGTCAGCAGACCGGTGCCGATCACCCAGCGCCGGTGGAGCACGGCCCGGCGGCGCTCGCGCGCCTCCGGCGGGAAGACGGCGGACCGGATGCGGCGGCCCGGCCGCCACTCCCGGGTGTCCAGCCCCTGCACCCCTGCCGCCGTGACGGGCGGGGCCTCCGGCGGGACCTCCCGCGAGACGACGGTCTCCGGCCCGGCCGCCCCCGCGACGACCGCCTCCGCGCCGCCGGCGGGCGCCGGGACGGGCCTGCGCGGCCCGGGAGCCCGCGCCGGCTCCGCCCGCGG
>NZ_BAAAUT010000007.1:113896-159659 GCF_039534085.1 Planomonospora alba | reverse complement strand
GGCCCCTTCCACCAGTGCCCCGCCGCGCTGCACGTCGCCTTCCGCCCCCAACCGGCCGACGCCGTCACCGCCCCGCCCCCTGGAGGTACCGCATGACCATCACGCCGATCCCTCTCGACACCACCGGCCGGCTCATGTACGAGCAGGCCGACAAGCTGCGCGCCGCCGGGCCCGCCGTACCCGTCGAGATGCTCGACGGCCTCGTCGCCTGGTCCGTCAGCCGGGGCGACGTCGCCAAGCGGCTCCTGGTCCACCCGGACATCTCCAAGGACGCGCGCAGGAGCTGGCCCGACTACCGGCCCGGCGCCTACCCCTGGCTGACCGCCTGGGTCGACGTCGTCAGCATGTTCACCTCGGACGACCCCGACCACAAGAGGCTGAAGGACCTGGTCGCCCGGGCGTTCACGCCCCGCCGGATCGAGGCCATGCGCCCCGCGGTCGAGGCGATCGTCACCGACCTGCTCGACGGCCTGGCGGCGCGGGAGGCCGAGGCGCCGGGCCGGCCGGTCGACCTGCGCTCCGCCTTCTCCTTCCCGGTGCCCACCCGGGTGATCTGCGACCTGTTCGGCGTCCCGGCCGAGCAGCGCCCGAAGATGCTGAGCGTCATGGACTCCGTGCTGGACACCAGCTCCTCCCCCGAGAGGGCCGCGCAGATCCGCGACGACATGTTCGCCGCCATGCACGCCCTCATCGCCGCCAAGCGCGCCGAGCCCGGCGACGACATGACCAGCGTCCTGCTCAGCACGCGGGAGGAGGACGGCGACCGGCTCAGCGAGGAGGAGCTGGTCAGCACCCTGATCCTGATGATCGGGGCGGGGTCGGAGACGGCGGTCTCGATGATCGACCACGCGGTCGTCGAGCTGCTCGCCCACCCCGGCCAGCTGGCCGCCGCACTCGCCGACCCCGCCCGCTGGGACGACGTCATCGAGGAGACGCTCCGCAAGCACCCGCCGATCATGCACCTGCCGCTCCGGTACGCCACCGCCGACATCGACCTCGGCGAGGGCGTCACCATCCGCAAGGGCGACCTGGTGCTGATCGCCTTCGGCGCGCACGGCCGCGACCCGGAGGCCAACCCCGAGCCGGACCGCTTCGACATCGACCGCGCCGACCGCCAGCACCTGGCGTTCGGGCACGGGATCCACTTCTGCCTGGGCGCCCCGCTGGCCCGGCTGGAGGGGCGGGTCGCCCTGCCCGCCCTGTTCGCCCGCTTCCCGGAGCTGCGCCTGGCCTCCCGCGTGGAGGACCTGCCGCCGCAGCCGTCCTTCATGGGCAACGACTACCGGGAGCTGCCCGTCCTGCTGGGCCCGGCCGCCGGGTGACCCCGCCGGGAGGCCGGCGCCCCGGACCCGCCGCGTGCACCCGGGGCCACGGCCTCCCGCCTCCTCCCGGGCACGGCTCCGGTCCCGGCGGGCCCGCCGCACTCAGCCGACGCGGACCATCAGCCGACGTGGACCAGCGGGCGGCGGGCGGGGTCCGGCTCGGCCTGCCGGAGCACCTCGCGGGTGAGCGGCGGGATGTCGCCGCCACCGAAGACCAGGTAGCGCAGGAGCGCGCCGATCGGGTTGCCCTCCGCGGCCCAGTGGAAGTAGACGTGCGGGGTCTTGCCCGTCTCGTCCCGCAGATAGAGCAGCAGGGCGGCGATGGCGTTGGCGACCGTGGTGCTCTCCATGCGCAGGATGCGGAAGCCGTGCCGCTCCTCGCCGACCACCCGCAGCTCGCTCTCGAACTCCGAGGCGTCGGGGACGGTGACCTCCAGGAACAGCACGCCCTCGCCGCTGCGCAGCCGGTGCAGCTCCCACGCCTCCCGGGTCTTGCCGACGTACTCGGCGCAGTCGCGCGCGTGGGGCTCGTTGGCGACCAGGTGGATCTCCCCCGCCTCGTTGATGTAGCGCCGGGCCAGGTCGTCCAGGGTGATGCGGGTGACGCGCAGCTCGGTGGAGCGGGTCGCCCGCGAGACCAGGGAGGTGACCACGATGAACGCGACGAAGAACGCGGCGATCACCAGGCCGTCGGGGCGTTCGATCACGTTGGCCACGGTGGCGTAGGCGAACAGCGCCGTGACGGTCCCGAACCCGGCCGTCGCCGCGGCCCGCCGCCGCCGGGCCGCCGACAGGGTGACCGCGACCGCCGCGGACAGGATCAGCGCGAGCACGCCGGTGGCGTAGGCGCCGCCCTGGGCCTCGACGTCGGCGTCGAAGAAGAGCGTGATGGCGAAGGAGACGGCGGTGAAGACCAGCACCATCGGCCGGGTGGCGCGCGACCAGTCCGGGGCCATGCCGTACCGGGGCAGGTAGCGCGGGACGATGTTGAGCAGGCCCGCGAGCGCCGAGGCGCCGGCGAACCACAGGATCGCGATCGTGGACAGGTCGTAGGCGGTGCCGAACCAGTCGCCCAGGTAGGCGTGGGCCAGGTACGCCAGGGCGCGGCCGTTGGCGCGGCCGCCCTCGGCGAACTCGGCCGCGGGGATGAGCACGGTGGTGGCGACGCTGGAGGCGATCAGGAAGACGCTCATGATGAGCGCGGCGGTGGTCAGCAGCTTCCTGGCGCCCCTGATCCGCCGGGTCAGGTCGCCCCTGACCAGCGGCATGACGGCCACGCCGGTCTCGAAGCCGGACAGGCCGAGCGCGAGCTTCGGCATGACGTACAGCGCGACGGCGACCATCCCCAGCGGGCTGGAGTGCTCGGCCGTCAGCACGCCGTACCAGTCGGCGACCAGGCGGGGCTCGGCGAGCACGTGCTCGACCGCGACGCCCACGACGACGACGTTCAGCGTGAGATAGACGGCGACCAGCACCACGGCGATCGAGATCGCCTCACTGAAGCCGAGCAGGAACACCCCGCCCAGGGCGGCGATCAGCACCAGCGTGACCGGGACCCGCTCGCCCGCGAGCGCCTCCGGCACGAACGGGTTGTGCAGCACGTGCGCGGTGGCGTCCGCCGCCGACAAGGTGATCGTCACGATGAAGGCCGTGGCCACGAAGCCGAGCAGGAACAGCACCAGCAGCTTGCCGCGCCAGCCGGGCAGCAGCTTCTCCAGCATCGACAGCGAGCCCAGCCCGTTGGGGCTCTCCTCGGCCACCGCCCGGTAGGTGGGCAGCGCCCCCAGCAGGGTGAGGGCGACCAGCAGCAGCGTGGCGACCGGGCTGAGCGCCCCGGCGGCCAGCGCGGCGATGCCCGGCTGGTAGCCCAGCGTGGAGAAGTAGTCCACCCCGGTCAGGCACATCACCTGCCACCAGGCGTGCCGGTGGCCGGGCGCCTCCTCGTGGTGCGGGCCGGTGGTCCTGGCGTCGGTGCGCGACAGGCCGTGCAGCAGCCATCTGCGCAGTGCGGACTCCCCGTGCGTGGAACCGGTCCGCGGCGGGGTCGACGTGTTCACCTAGACCTCCGGAGGATGCCCCGGCCTTCAGGCCAGGAAGGAATCCGGACCTCGCCAGGGGCGGCCCGGCGAAGCTGGGACAGCCCAAAGCGCGAAGCGCGCATACGTCCTCCCATTCGCTTACGGATCATGCTGTGTTTCGGTAAGAAGGAAACATGCGTACGGCGTAGACCTGGGCGTGAAGGACTTCGCCGTCACCAGCGACGGCGAGCGCATCCCCAACCCGCGCCACCTGGAGCGCAAGGCCCGGAACCTGGCCCGCTACCAGCGCCGCATGGCCCGCAGGCAGCGCGGGTCGGACAACCGTGCCAAGGCCAAGGCCAAGGTCGCCCGCGCCCACACGAAGATCCGCGGCGCCCGCGCCGATTTCCCGCACAAGACCAGCACGCGGCTGGTCCGCGACCACGACGTGATCGCGATCGAAGACCTCAACGTCGCGGGGATGGTCCGCAACCGGTCCCTGGCCCGCGCCATCTCCGATTGCGGGTGGGGTGAGTTCCGCCGCCTGCTGGAGTACAAGTGCGAGCGGTACGGCCGCCGCCTGGTCGTCATCGACCGCCGGCACCCCACGTCCAAGACATGCAGCGAGTGCGGGCACCTGCTCGCCGAACTGTCCCTGAGCACCCGGCACGACCGGGACATCAACGCGGCGAAGAACATCCTGGCCGCTGGTCAAGCGGTGTCTGCCTGTGGAGCTGATGTAAGACATTCCGGGTCCTCCCGGGTGCGGTCGGCTGTGAAGCAGGAAGCCCAGCCCGCGAGGGCTGGAATCCCCCGCCTTCAGGCGGGGGAGGAAGTCAGCCCGTTCCACCCCCTGTGGTCTCTGTGCGTCGTCGGTGCGTGTTCTGGTCGTCGGTGCGTCGTGGCCGTGCGCGCCGCGGTGCCGCCCCGGAGCCCGGCCGCGGACGCCCCGGGCCCCGGACGCGGGCACGGCGGTGCCGGGACCCGGCGGAGACCGGGTCCTCGGGTCGCGGGCGGGGCCGCGTCAGGGCGTGAAGCGGTAACCCATGCCGGGCTCGGTGATCAGGTGGACCGGGCGGGCCGGGTCGGGCTCCAGCTTCCTGCGGAGCTGGGCCATGTACTGGCGCAGGTAGTGGGTCTCCTTGGCGTAGGAGGCGCCCCACACCTCGGTGAGCATCTGCCGCTGGCCGATCAGCTTGCCCGGGTTGCGCAGCAGCAGCTCCAGCAGGCGCCACTCGGTGGGCGTCAGCCGCACGTCACCGGAGACCGTCTTGGCGGCCAGGTCCACCGTGTGGCCGCCGACGCGGATGCGGGCCGGCTGCGCCTCCGGCGGGGAGGCGCGGCGGGTGACGGCCCGGATGCGGGCCAGGAGCTCCTCGATGTCGAACGGCTTGGTGACGTAGTCGTCGGCCCCGGCGTCCAGGGCGTCGATCTTGTCCTGGCTGCCCGCCCGGCCCGAGAGCACCACGATCGGCACGGCGGTCCAGCCGCGCAGGCCGTGGACCACCTCCACGCCGTCGATGTCGGGCAGGCCGAGGTCCAGCACGACCAGGTCGGGGTGGAACTGCGCGGCCTGGCGCAGGGCCGAGCCGCCGTCGGCGGCCAGCGCGACCTCGTAGTGGCGGGCGACCAGGTTGATCCGGAGCGCCCGCAGCAGCTGCGGCTCGTCGTCGACGATCAGGACGCGGGTCACCTGTCCTCCTCGGTGGACGTGTCCCCCTCGGGGGAGAAGACCGGCACGGAAACGATCATGGTCAGCCCGCCGCCGGGCGTCTCGTCGGGGACCAGGGACCCGCCCATGGCCTCGGCCAGCCCGCGGGCGAGCGCCAGGCCGAGGCCCACGCCGGTGTGGGTGTCGCGGTCGCCCAGCCGCTGGAAGGGCAGGAAGACCTCCTCGCGCAGCTCGCGGGGGATACCGGGACCGCGGTCGATCACCCGGATCTCCACGCGCCCGCCGTGCCGGCTGGCGGTGACCAGGACCTTGTGCTCCGGCGGGCTGTAGCGCGCCGCGTTCGCCGTCACGTTGACCAGGACGCGCTCCAGCAGGGCCGGGTCGGCGGCGATCTCGGGCAGGTCCGGCGGGACGTCGGCCGTGACGCGGTCGCGGAGCGGGCCCAGGGCGGCGACGGAGCTCTGCACGATCTCCTCCGGCGCCACCGGGCGCAGCACCAGGCCGAGCACGCCGGCCTGCAGGCGGCTCATGTCGAGCAGGTTGGCCACCAGCCGGTCCAGGGCGGTCAGCGACTCGGCGGCGGTGGCCAGCAGTTCGGCGCGGTCCTGCGCCGACCAGTCGACCTCGGTGCTGCGCAGGCTGTCGACGGCCGCCTTCGCCGAGGCGAGCGGGGTGCGCAGGTCGTGGCTGACCGCGGCCAGCAGGGCGGTGCGCATCCTGTCGGCCTCGGCCAGCGGCCTGGCCCGCTCGGCCTCCCGCTGCAGGCGCTCCTGGCGCAGCGCGACGGCGGTCTCGGCCGCGAACGCCTCCAGCACCCGGCGGTCGGACGCCGCCAGCAGCCGCCCGCGCACCGCCAGCACCAGGGACCCGTCGATGACCACGTCGGTGTCGGCCGCGTCCGGGTGGGTGCAGGGCGGGCCGCCGGAGACGGCCAGGATGCGCCAGGCCCCGGGGTCGGCGCGGTCGTCGGGACCGGGGTCGCCGACGCGCTCCAGCAGCGTCACCGAGGCCAGCGCGAAGGTCTCGCGGAGCCGGGCCAGCAGCGACGCCAGCGCGGCCTGGCCGCGCAGCACGTGTCCCGCCAGCGTGGACAGCACCTCGGCCTCGGCGCCGGCCCGCGCGGCCTCCCGGCTGCGGCGGGCGGCCAGGTCGACGACGGTGCTGACCGTCACCGCGACCAGCACGAAGCTGACCAGCGCGAGCAGGTTCTCCGGCCGGGCCACGACCAGCGTGCGCAGCGGCGGGGTGAAGTACCAGTTGAGCAGCGCGAACCCGGCCACGGACGCGGTGATCGCGGGCCACCGGCCGCCGACCAGCGCCACGCCGACGACCATCAGCAGGAACAGCAGGATCCGGCTGGACAGGCTCAGCCCGTCCAGCGGGACCATGGCCGCGGCCAGGGCGGGCACGCCCAGGACGGCCAGGCACCAGCCGGCCGCCCGCCGGGTCCGGGTGAGCGCCGCGGGCGGGTGCGGCGGGCGCCGCCGGCCCGCGCCCGCCTCCTCGTGCGGGACCATGTGCACGTCGATGGAGCCCGACAGCGCCGCGGTCTCCGCGCCGACGCCCGGGGAGAGCATCCGGGCCGGGCGGCTCCGGCGGGAGGCGCCCAGCACCAGCTGGGTGGCGTTGACGCCGCGGGCGAAGTCCAGCAGCGCGCGCGGCACGTCCTCGCCCACCACCTGGTGGTAGGAGCCGCCCAGGTTCTCGACGAGCGTGCGCTGGCGGGCCAGGTGGGCGGGGCCGTCGCCGGTCAGGCCGCCCGCGCGGGTGACGTGTACGGCCAGCAGGCCGGCGCCCTCGGTACGGCCGGCGATGCGGGCCGCCCGCCGGATCAGCGTGTCGCCCTCCGGGCCTCCGGTCAGCGCGACCACGACCCGCTCCCGCGTCTCCCAGGTGGCGGCGATGCCGTGCTCGGCGCGGTAGCGGCCGAGCTGCTCGTCGACCCTCCCGGCCACCCAGAGCAGCGCCAGCTCCCGCAGCGCGCTCAGGTTGCCCTCGCGGAAGTAGTCGGCCAGCGCGGCGTCGATCTTCTCCGGCGGGTAGACGTTGCCGTGGGCCAGCCGGCGGCGCAGCGCCTGGGGGGTCATGTCGACCAGCTCGACCTGGTCGGCCCGGCGCACGACCTCGTCGGGCACGGTCTCGCGCGGCGGCACCCCGGTGATCCGCCGCACCACGTCGCCGACCGACTCCAGGTGGTGGACGGTGACCGTGGACACGACGTCGATGCCGGCGTCCAGGACCTCCTCGACGTCCTGCCAGCGCTTGGCGTTCCTCGACCCCGGGGCGTTGGTGTGGGCCAGCTCGTCGATCAGGGCGAGCTCCGGCCGGCGGGCGACGACCGCCTCGGTGTCCATCTCGGTGAGGACGGTCCCCCGGTGGAGCACCGTCCTGCGCGGGACGACCTCGAGCCCTTCCAGCAGCTCGGCGACGCGGGCCCGGCCGTGGGTCTCGGCCAGGCCCACGACCACGTCCCGGCCGCGCGCCGCCGCCCGGTGCCCCTCGTCCAGCATGGCGAAGGTCTTGCCCACCCCCGGGGCCGCGCCCAGGTAGACCCGCAGCCGCCCGCGTGCCATGCCGATCACCGCTCAGATTCCGGGAACTCACGAGGTCATCCGAGAGGAGGACCAAACCCCATGAAACCGTGCCGACCGGCCTCTTCCCCGCATCTTGACGGGTTCCCTACGCCCCCGGGCGGATTGTTGACGCGATCCATACGCGCCCGTCCGGCACCGGCCGTACGCACCCGCCTGCCGCAGGTCGCACCGGCGCCGGCGCGGCCTACGGCAGACCGCGCGGCCTACGGCAGACGGCGCCGCCTACGGCAGACGGCGCAGCAGGTAGGTGTCCATGATCCAGCCCTTGCGCTCGCGCGCCTGCTCCCGCAGCTCGCGGATGCGCCCGGCGACCTCGGACACCGGCCCCTCGACCAGGATCTCGTCCGGGGTGCCGAGGTAGGCGCCCCAGTAGATGTGGAAGCCGTCCATGCCCTCGAAGGCGCAGCGGGAGTCCAGCATGACCACCATGTCGTCCGCGCTCGCTCCCTCCTCGGAGAGGCGGCGCCCGGTGGTGATGTGCACCGGCCGGCCGACCTGGGTGAGGCTGGTGCGGTGGCGCGCGGTCAGCACCGAGACGCTGCTGATCCCGGGGACGACCTCGTAGGGGAAGGGCAGGCGCTCCAGGATGGCCAGCGTGCTGTCGTAGACGCCGGGGTCGCCCCAGACGAGGAAGGCCCCGGTCTGCCCCTCGGCCAGCTCCTCGTCGATCATGCGCCCGTAGAGCTCGGCGCGGCGCGCCCGCCAGTCCTCGACGGCGGCGGCGTAGGCGGGGGCGGTGCGGTCCCGCTCGGGGTCGCGCGCCTCCACGATCCGGTACGGCGGGCGGCCGTGGGCCTCGATGAGCTCGTGGCGGAGCCGGACCAGGTCCTGCTTGACCTCGCCCTTGTCGAGGATGAAGAACACGTCCGCGGCGGCGATCGCCTTGGCGCCCTGGAAGGTGAGATGGTCGGGGTCGCCCGCGCCGATGCCGATGATCAGTAGCCGCTTCACAGGTAAGAGTGTGCCATGCGGTGACTTGTACGATATTGCCCGATCTTTCATCGGAGGAGGCACGTGAACCTGGCCCGGCGCCGCGTGATCACCGTCGTCGGCATCGGGGCCGACGGATGGGACGGACTGCCCCCGGCCTCCCGGCAGGCACTCGCCGCCGCCGAGGTCCTGGTCGGCAGCCCCAGGCAGCTCGACCTCGTGCCGGAGAGCCCCGCGCCGCCCGGCCCCGTGCCGGAGGGCCCCGCACCGCGGAGCGGCGGCCCGGCGCACCCGCCCGCCCGGGGGACGGCCGCCGAGCGCGTCCCGCTCCCCTCGCCGCTGCTGCCCAGCCTCCCCGCGCTGGTCGAGTCGCTCGACGGGCGTGAGGCCTGTGTGCTGGCCAGCGGCGACCCCATGTTCCACGGCATCGGCTCGACGCTGGTGCGGCTGCTGGGCGCCGAGCGGGTCCGGGTGCTGCCGCACGTCTCCTCCGTCTCCCTCGCCTGCGCGCGCCTCGGCTGGCCGGTCGAGAACGTCGAGGTGGTGAGCCTGGTCGGCCGCCCGCCCGCCGCGCTGCACGCGGCCCTCGCGCCCGGCCGCCGGGTGCTCGTGCTCGGCGGCTCGCCCGAGGCCGTCGGCCGGCTGCTGGACGAGCGCGGCTACGGCCCCAGCCGGGTCACGGTCCTGTCCGACCTGGGTTCGCCCGCCGAGTCGGTACGCCCGGGTACCGGGCCCGCGCCCTCCGGCCTCCACGTGATCGCCGTCGACTGCGTGGCCGCGCCCGGGACCGAGCCGCTGTCCCGGGCGTCCGGGCTGCCCGACGGCGCGTTCGAGCACGACGGCCAGCTGACCAAGCGCGAGGTCCGCGCGGTCAGCCTGTCCCGGCTCGCGCCGCTCCCCGGCGAGCTGCTGTGGGACGTGGGCGCGGGCGCGGGCAGCATCGCGATCGAGTGGATGCGCACCCACCCGTCGTGCGCGGCCGTGGCGGTCGAGAGCAGGGCCGAGCGGGCCGGGCGGATCCGGCGCAACGCCGACGCGCTGGGCGTGCCCGCGCTCCGCGTCGTCGAGGGGAAGGCGCCCGCGGCCCTGGAGGGGCTGCCCGCGCCGGACGCCGTGTTCGTCGGCGGCGGCGCGACCGCACCCGGCCTGATCGAGACCTGCTGGGCGGCGCTGCGCCCGGGCGGCCGGCTGGTCGTCAACGCCGTCACGCTGGAGTCGGAGGCGCTGGTGACGCAGTGGTACGGCAGGCTCGGCGGCGACCTGGTCCGCCTGGCCGTGCAGCGGGCCTCGCCGGTGGGCGGCTTCACCGGCTGGCGCGCGGCCATGCCGGTGACCGTCTGGTCGGTCACCAAGCGGGACGCGGCCGGGACCGGGGCCGAGCGGGACACCTCCGGGGCGGAGGCCGGCAGGGAAGGCCGTAGCGTGGCGCACGCCACCGGCGAAGACGGCGGACACCTCATCGGGAAGGACGGGAACATGACCGGATCCGCCGAGGCGGCGGCGCCGTGACGGTGTACTTCATCGGCGCCGGTCCGGGCGCCGCCGACCTGATCACCGTGCGGGGGCTCCGCCTGCTGGAGTCGTCGCCCGTGTGCCTGTACGCGGGCTCCCTCGTCCCCCGCGAGCTGCTCGACGCCTGCCCGGAGGGCGCGCACCTGGTCGACACCGCGGACCTCACCCTCGACCGGATCATCGACGAGATCGCCGCCGCGCACGCCCGGGGCCTGGACGTGGCGCGGCTGCACTCCGGCGACCCCTCGATCTTCAGCGCCGTGGCCGAGCAGATGCGCAGGCTGGACGCGCTCGGCGTGCCGTACGAGGTCGTGCCCGGCGTGCCGGCGTTCGCGGCGGCCGCGGCCTCGCTGGGGCGCGAGCTGACCGTCCCCGGCGTCGGGCAGACGGTCGTGCTGACCCGGACCTCGGCCCGGGCCACGCCGATGCCCCCCGGGGAGGACCTGGCGACGCTGGGCGCGAGCCGCGCCACGATGGTGCTGCACCTTGCGGTCCAGCGGATCGACGCGGTGGTGGCGGAGCTGCTGCCGTCCTACGGCCCCGACTGCCCGGTGGCCGTGGTCGCCTACGCGGGCCGGAAGGACGAGGTGGTCCTGCGCGGCACCCTGGCCGACATCGCCGCGCGGGTGCACGAGGCGGGGATCAGGCGCACCGCGGTCATCATCGTGGGCCGGGTGCTGACGGCCACGCAGTTCCCCGACAGCCATCTCTACAGCGCCGACCGGGAGCGGCCGTGCGGCGCGTCCTGATCCTGGGCGGCACCGCCGAGGCCCGCGCGCTGGCCGCCGAGCTGACCGCCGCGGGCGTCCGGGTGGTCTCGTCGCTGGCCGGGCGGGTCACCGATCCGCGGCTCCCCGTCGGCGAGGTGCGCGAGGGCGGCTTCGGCGGCCCCGACGGCCTGGCCGCCTGGCTGGCCGCCGAGGGCGTCGACGCGCTGGTCGACGCCACCCACCCGTTCGCCGCCCGGATGACCGCCTCGGCCGCCGAGGCCGCCCGCCGTACCGGGGTGCCGCTGCTCGTGCTGCGCCGCCCGGGCTGGCGGGAGGGGCCCGGCGACGACTGGCTGCGGGTCCCCTCGCTGCAGGCCGCCGCCGACCTGCTCGTCGCACCCGCCGGAGCCGGCGCGGTCACCCGGGTCTTCCTCACCACCGGGCGCAGGAGCCTGCCGGTCTTCGCCGGCCTGCCCGGGGTGTGGCTGCTGGCCAGGTCGGTCGATCCACCCGAGCCGCCGGTCCCGGACAACGTCCACGTGGTGCTGGACCGCGGGCCGTACACCGTCGAGGGCGAGCGCGCGCTCATCCGCGAGCACCGGCTCGACGTGCTGGTCACCAAGGACAGCGGCGGGCGGATGACCACGGCGAAGCTCGTCGCCGCCCGCGAGCTGGGCCTAAAGGTGATCATGGTGGACCGGCCGCCGCCCCCCGCGGGGGTGCGGCGTGTGGAGACCGCGGCGGAGGCCGCGGCCTGGGTCCTGGACCTCCCGGCGGCCCAGGACTGACGGACTCGGCGCGGCGGCCGGCGCCGGCGGCTCAGGGCCGCGCCAGGTAGTCGGCTAGAGCGCCGCGGCTGCGCTGGAGGCTGTCGATCCGCTCGTCCATGGCCGCCAGCTCCCCGTTCAGGACGGCCCACAGGTCCGCGCACCAGTCGATGTCCGGGCGCTCGCCCCGCGCGCACGGCAGCACGGCCCGGATCACCTCGGTGGACAGACCGGCCTTCAGCAGGGCGCGGATCTGCCGCACCGCGACCACGGAGTCCTCGTCGTAGCGGCGGTAGCCGTTCGGCCCGCGCTCGGCGTCGAGCAGTCCCTGCTCCTCGTAGTAGCGCAGCAGCCGCGGACTCACCCCGGTGCGCCGGGACAACTCACCGATCAGCATGGGAACCGCCTCGTCCGGAGTTGACCTTCCCATCGATGTGAAGCCTTAACGTCACCCCATGGGCGGACATTCCAGGTCCGACTGTCCGTCTGATCACCGAAGACCCCGTCCCGCTGGAGTGATGCATGTCCACTTTCGTTGCCCAACGTAACGGCCGCACGGCGACCGCGGAGGAGCTGGCGCCACTCGCCTTCGCGGGCTACGCGCACTTCACGGCCATGCAGGTGCGCGGAGGCCGGGTACGCGGCCTCGACCTCCATCTGGAGCGGTTGCGGTCCGCCTCCCTGGAGTTGTTCGGGCGGGCGCTGCCCGACGACCGGGTGCGGGAATGCCTGCGGGCGGCGCTCCGGGCCGGGCCGGCCGACCTGTCGCTCACGGCCACCGTCTACTCCCCAGCGGGTGAGTTCACCGCGGCCGAGACGGACGCGCAGCCCGAACTGCTGGTACGCACCGGACCGGCGGCGTCCGGCCCGGCAGGGCCGCTCGCGCTGGCGGCGGTCGAGTACGAGCGGGTCCTCCCCTCCGTGAAGCACGTCGGAGAAGTGGCCAAGACGTACTTCCTCCGCCAGGCCGTCGGGCAGGGCTTCGACGACGCCGCCTTCGTCGACCGCCGGGGCCGGCTCAGCGAGGGGTCGATCTGGAATCTGGCCTTCTGGGACGGCGGCACCGTGGTGTGGCCCGAGGCCGAGATGCTGGGCGGCACCACGATGGGCATCGTCCGCCGGCAGTTGGACCGACTCGGCGTGCCCCAGCGAGTCCAGGAGATCACCGTCGCCGGCCTGCCGGCGATGGCGGGGGCCGTGGTCATGAACTCGTGGACACCGGGAGTGGCGGTGCGCCGGATCGGCTCCGTACCCCTGCCTGAAGCGCCCTCCTTCGTGCAGGTGCTGCACCGGGCCTACCAGGCCGAACCGCTCACCTCGCCGTGAGGACCGCTCCGGCCGCTTCCCGGACCGCCTCGACCGCTCCGGCCGCGGCCCGGACCCGGCGCTCCCCAGGGGAACCGGACCCGGCGCTCCCGGCGGACCCGGGCCCGCGGGAACCATGACGGCCGGAGACGGGCTCAGGGGCGCAGGACCACCTTGCCGAAGGCCGCGCCCGATTCGAGACGCTCGTGCGCGAGCGACGCCTGGGCCAGGGGGAGGACCTCGTCGGTGACGCCCCGCAGCGCACCGCGGGCCGCGAGGTCGAAGACGGTCTTCAGCCCCGACCGCCGCCGCTCGGCACCGACCGAGCTGAGGCTGAACATGAGCAGTGACGGGGAGTGCTGGAAGCGCCCCAGCAGACCGGCGGCGAAGTCCGGGGCGGGGAACCCGCCGGCCGCGCCGCACACGACGTAGCGGCCGCCGGGCCGCAGCCGTCCGAGATGACGGCCGAGGTCGGCACCGGCCACGGGGTCGACGACGACGTCGTAGGCGGCGTCCTCGCCGTCCCGGGTGGAGAGCCCGAGCCCGCCCAGCCGCCCGGCATGCGCCGCCGAGCGGGTGGCCGCGGTCACCTCGGCCCCGAGGTGCGCCGCCATCTGGGCGGCCATCAGCCCCACGCCGCCGCTGGCACCGCGGACCAGGACGCTCTCCCCGGCGGTCACGCCGGCCCGTTCGAGCAGCAGCCACGCCGTCAGCGCGTTGACGCCGAGCGCCACGGCCTGCGCCGGGGAGAGCTCCGGCGGCAGCGCCACGACCTCGTCGGCCACCGCCCACTCGGCGTAGCCGCCCCCGCCGAGCATGGCGTAGACCCGCTCGCCGGTCGCCTCGGCGACGCCCGCCACCTCCAGCCCCGGGACGAACCCGGGAACCGGGAAGCCCGGGTCCTGCCCGCGGCGGGACATCACGTCGACGTGCCCGACCCCCGCCGCCTCCACCTCGATCAGCGTCTGTCCCGGCCCGGGGACGGGATCGGGGAGATCGACGAGACGCAGGGCGCCCCCGTCGTCGAACGAATGCACAGTGATCGCCTTCATGCCCCCACCGTAGGGATCATCGGACGTATGGGACGATGCTCGGGACGACCTGATCCATACGAGATCGTGCAGAGCGGATGGCGGTGGACCTCTTCAGCGACGTGATCGACAGCATGCGGACCGGACGGAAGTCGTTCTGCCGGACCCGCGGCACCGGCCGGTGGGGCAGGCGGCTCGACGCGTTCTCCGGGACGGGTTTCCACGTCGTGCTGGACGGCGGCGGCTGGCTCGTCACGCCGTCCGCGCCGTCCGCGCCGCCGGTGCGGCTCGGCGCGGGCGACGTGGTGTTCGTCCCGCACGGCGCGGCGCACGGGCTGAGCGGAACCCCGGACCGGCCCTTCGCCGAGCTGCCCGCGGCGCCGGACGCGCTCCCGCCGCAGGACCCCGGCGCGCCGTACGCGGACGTGGTGTGCGGCGCCTACCGGCTGGACAGAGGCCGGGCCCACCCCTTCCTGCTCGGCCTCCCCGACGTGATCCACCTGCGCGCCGGCCGTCACCCCGCCATGCGCACGCTGGTCGACCTGCTGGCCGGACGGCCGGAGTCCGGGTCGGGGGCGGGCGCCGCCGTACCCGCCCTGATCGACCTGCTCCTGGTCCATCTGCTGCGCGCCTGGCACGACGACGCGGGCCCGCCCGCGGCGCCGGACGACCCCGCCATCGCGACCGCCCTGCACCGGATCCACCACGACCCCCGGCGCAGGTGGACGGTGGAGGAGCTCGGTGCCGAGGTCGGCATGTCCCGCACCGCGTTCGCCCGCCGCTTCACCTCGCTCGTCGGCCTCCCGCCGATGACGTATCTGACCAACCAGCGGCTCAACCACGGCGCGCGGCTGCTCCGGGAGACCGACGCGCCGCTGGCGTCGATCGCCCGCCAGGTCGGCTACGGCTCGGAGTTCGCCTTCGCCAACGCCTTCCGGCGGGAGTTCGGGACGGCGCCGGGCCGGTACCGGCGCCGGGAACGCGCCCTCGGCGGCGACCGGCCCGGGACGGCCGCTCAGCCCGGGTAGCGGCGCGGCGTGTAGACCGTCCCCCGCTCCGTCACCCGGGTGGTGGAGGAGCCGACGATGAGCAGGCAGCGCATGTCCACCCGCGCCGGGTCGAGCTCGCCGAGGGTCGTGACGGTGACGCTCTCCTCCGCGCCGCCGACGTTCCGGCCGACCACCACCGGGGTGCCCGGGTCGCGGTGCTCCAGCAGCAGGTCGCGGGCGGCGGCCAGCTGCCAGGTACGGCTCCGCGAGGCCGGGTTGTAGATCGCCAGCACGAGGTCCGCCCGGGCCGCGGCGGTGACGCGCTCGGCGACGACCTCCCACGGCTTGAGGATGTCCGACAGGGAGATCACGCA
Source organism: Planomonospora alba (assembly GCF_039534085.1). Classification (NCBI taxonomy): domain Bacteria; kingdom Bacillati; phylum Actinomycetota; class Actinomycetes; order Streptosporangiales; family Streptosporangiaceae; genus Planomonospora; species Planomonospora alba. The sequence goes on along the minus strand of NZ_BAAAUT010000007.1, from coordinate 144,435 downwards.
GTAGTCGTGGCCGAGCGGCGCGCCGACCCGGCTCGCGACCGCCTGCGCGGCGGTCAGCCCGGGCACGACCCGCACCGGCACGTCGGGGAAGTCGGCGGCGACCTCCAGGACCGCGCTGGCCATCGCGAACACGCCGGGGTCGCCGGAGGAGACCACCGCCACGCGCCTGCCCTCGCGGGCCAGCTCCAGCGCGTGCCGGGCCCGCTCCGCCTCGACCCGGTTGTCGGTGCGGTGGCGGCGCTGGCGCGGGTTCGGCTCGACCCGGTCGACGTAGGGACCGTAGCCGACCAGGTCGGTGGCGGCCGCCAGGGCCTCCTGCGCCTCGGGCGTGAGCCAGGGGCGCCCGGCCGGGCCCAGCCCCACGACCACGACCTCCCCGGCCGCCCCGGGCAGCCCCCGCTCGGCCTCCCGCCGGACCTCCTGCACGGCCTCCCCCCCGGCCTCCCGCTCTGCCGCGAACGCGCGCTCGGCCGGGCTGGGCAGCAGGGCGAGGGAGAAGTACGGCACGCCGTCCGGGTCGACGTCCTTGAGCGGCGCGATCCGCTCGGCGCCCATGGTGGCCCGCTCGACGTACCAGGCGTCGTCGAGCCGCCCGGCCTCGGCGAGGGCCTCGCGCACCTTGGTGAAGGTCCGCCCCAGCTTGAGCACCGCCGCCGAGTCGGCGGCGCGCAGCCGCTCGGCCAGCACCTCGCCCGGCAGCGTGCCGGGCAGCACCGTCAGCGTCTCGTCCCGCTCCACCAGCGGCCGCCCCAGCACCGCGGCCGCCGCGCTGACCGAGGTCACCCCCGGCACCACCTCGGTCGGGTAGCGGTGGGCGAGCCGCTTGTGCATGTGCATGTAGGAGCCGTAGAAGAGCGGGTCGCCCTCACTCAGCACCACCACGGTCCGGCCCGCGTCGAGGTGGGCGGCGAGCCGGTCCGCGCACTCGGCGTAGAAGTCGTCCAGCGCCCCCTGGTAGCCGCCCGGGTGGTCGGTCGTCTCGGTGGTCAGCGGGTACAGCAGCAGTTCCTCGATCTGGCCCTGGCGCATGTACGGCGACGCGATGGAGCGGGCGATGCTGCGGCCGTGCCGGGCGGCGTGGTAGGCGATCACATCGGCCTCGCCGATCAGCCGGGCGGTCTTGACCGTGACCAGCTCGGGGTCGCCGGGACCGAGGCCGACGCCGTACAGGCGTCCCGTCATGGTGATCACTCCTCTTCGCTGGCGATGGCGTTGATCGCCGCCGCCGTCATCGCACTGCCGCCCCGGCGGCCGTGCACCACCAGGTGCTCCAGGTCGCTCTCCGCCAGGGCCAGCTTGGACTCCGCCGCGCCGATGAAGCCGACCGGGATGCCGAGCACCGCCGCCGGGCGGCCCGCGCCCTCGGCGACCAGCTCCAGCAGGCGGAACAGCGCGGTCGGCGCGTTGCCGATCGCGACCACGGATCCGTCGAGCCGGTCCCGCCAGAGCTCCAGGGCGGCGGCGCTGCGGGTGGTGCCGAGCCGCTCGGCCAGGGCCGGCACCCGGGGGTCGCCCAGGGTGCACAGGATCTCGTTGTCCGCGGGGAGCCTGCGCCTGGTCACGCCGGAGGCGACCATCATGGCGTCGCACAGCACCGGCGCCCCCGCCCGCAGCGCGGCCCTGGCCTCGCGGACCGCCCCCGGCGACCAGGCCAGGTCGGTCACGAGGTCCGTCATGCCGCACGCGTGGATCATCCGGACGGCGACCTGCGCGACCTCGGGCGGCATGCCGCTCAGGTCGGTCTCGGCGCGGATCGTGGCGAACGAGCGCCGGTAGATCTCGGCGCCGTCGCGGATGTAGTCGGTCCCGGCGCCGATGGCCGCGCCGCCCGGCGCGCCGTACCCGCCCGGGCCCCCCGGCGCGCCGGGGTCCGCGCTCCGCCCGGTCGCCGGGCCCGTCCCCGCCGCACCGCCCGGCGCGCCGGGCCCTCCGTACCCTCCGTGCCCGCCGATGTCCCCGCTCCGCTCCGTCACGGCTGCCTCTCCTCGTATCCGTCGCCGGTGGCCGTCATGGAGACCACCCGGCCTCGCGGGAGTCCGCACCGCCGCGCGCATCCCGCCCAGTGGACCGGCGTGTCCGGCGCCGCGTCGCGGGCGAGCACCCAGCGGGTCGCGTCCGCCCGCACGTCGGCGAGCGACTTCGCGCAACCGGGGCTGCCGGTGCAGGCGCTCACGCCGGTCCAGGGCGAGCCGGGGTCGGTCACCAGGCCGCGGGCCGCGAGCCCGGCCGCCAGGTCCGCCGCCCGGGCGGGGGCGACATCCGGCAGCACGGCCGTGCGCCACGGCGTCAGCCGCACCTCGGCGGCGCTCTCCGCCGCGGCGGCCAGGGCCCGCGCCTGGCCGGGGGTGAGCCGCCCGAGCGGGATCAGGGCCTGCACCGCCGTACGGCCGCCGGGCAGGTGGAGCACGCCGACGCGGCGCTCCGGCGGGCCGTCCGCCAGCCGGACGGCCCCGGCCGCCCCGGAGCCCTCCGCCCCGCCGCCGGGCTCGCCGCCGAGGAGGGCCGCGATCCGGCCCGGGCCGTCGGCGATCTCGGCGATGCGCCACTCCGTGTCGCGCAGGCGCAGGAACGCCTCGGCGGCGTCCAGCATGAGCGGGACCGCCGTGTCCGGGTGCACGTCCAGTCCGGCGTCCCGGCCGGCCAGCAGCAGGCGGCCGCCGGAGCAGGTCACGTCCGCCTCCAGCTCCAGTCCCACGTCGCCGAGGGCGAAGAGGAACCGGCCGGGCAGCTCCGCCAGCGCCGGGCGCGCGCACAGCGCCTCGTCGAGCGCGGCCACCGCGTCCCGGTCGCCGAACGGCGAGGCGACGATGTTCCGCACCCGCTCGTGGGTGACGGAGGGCAGCAGCCCCGCGGCGGCGATCCGCTCCGCGAAGGTGCCCGCGCCCGCCGCGGGCAGGCCGCGCACCTGGACGTTGGCCCGCGAGGTCAGCTCGATCACGCCCGAGCCCAGCTCCTCCGCGCAGGCGGCGAGCTCGCGCAGCTGGGCCGCGGAGACCACCCCGCCCGGGAGTCGGACGCGCGCGAGCAGCCCGTCGGCGGCCTGGTGCACCTGCAGCGCTCCCGGACAGGCATCGAGACGCGTTCGTCGGGGAACGCCGGATTTGGACACGGTGAGGATGGTAACGCCACTTCTGTCTGCCGTAGGCTTGCCCGCAGGCGAAGGCACGGAGGAAGCCGGTGAGAGTCCGGCGCGGTCCCGCCACTGTGACCGGGGAGCGAACCCCACCGCAGGCCACTGTCCGGAGACGGGCGGGAAGGCCGGGGGGAGCGGCGATCCGGGAGCCAGGAGACTCCGGCCCTCGCTACACCCGCGACCGGGGCGAGGACCCCGAGGGAGGAACTTCTCCGTGTCCGACGTACCCGGCGTGCCCGGCGCCCTTGACGCGCCCGGCGACGACCGCACCGTCCTGCTGCTGTCGACCTCCGACACCGACCTGCTGAGCGCCCGGGCCAGTGGTGCCCGCTACCGCCTCGGCAACCCCGCCCGGCTGCTCCCCGACGACCTGCCCGAGCTGCTGGAGGGCACCGACCTGGTCGTGGTGCGCCTGCTCGGCGGGCGCCGGGCCTGGGAGGAGGGGCTGGACGCCCTCCTGGCGGGCCCCCGCCCGGTCGTGGTCCTCGGCGGCGAGCAGGCGCCCGACGCGGAACTGATGGAGCTGTCCACGGTCAGCGGCGGCGTCTGCGCCGAGGCGCACGCCTACCTCGCCCACGGCGGCCCGGCGAACCTGGCCGAGCTGCACGCGTTCCTGTCCGACACGGTCCTGCTGACCGGCCGCGGCTTCGCGCCGCCCGCGGCGGCGCCCTCCTGGGGCCTGCTGGAGCGCACCTCCCGCGACGGGACCCACGCCGGCTCCCGCGACGGGACCCACGCCGGCTCCCAGGGCGACGCCCGCGGCGGGCAGGGCCCGGTGATCGGCGTGCTCTACTACCGGGCGCACCACATGGCGGGCAACACCGCCTTCGTCGAGGTGCTCTGCCGGGCGATCGAGGACGCGGGCGGCCGGGCCATGCCGGTCTTCTGCTCCTCGCTGCGGACCGCGGAGCCGGAACTGCTGGCCACCCTGCGCCGGGCCGACGCGCTGGTCGTGACCGTGCTGGCGGCGGGCGGCTCGCGCCCGGCGACCGCCGGGGCGGGCGGCGACGACGAGGCCTGGGACGTCGGCGCGCTCGCCGAGCTCGACGTGCCGATCCTCCAGGGGCTCTGCCTGACCACGAGCAGGCGGGCCTGGGAGGAGAACGACGACGGCCTGTCCCCGCTGGACGCGGCCTCGCAGGTGGCGATCCCCGAGTTCGACGGGCGGATCATCACGGTGCCGTTCTCGTTCAAGGAGGTCGACCGGGACGGGCTGACCGTCTACGAGGCCGACCCCGAGCGCGCCGCCCGGGTGGCCGGCATCGCCGTACGGCACGGCCTGCTCAGGCGCACCCCGCCCGCCGAGCGGCGGCTGGCCGTCATGCTGTCCGCCTACCCGACCAAGCACTCGCGGGTGGGCAACGCGGTCGGCCTGGACACGCCCGCCAGCACGGTGCGGCTGCTGGCGCGCCTCGCCGAGGCGGGCTACGACCTGGGCGAGGGCTTCCCCGGAGTGGCCGAGCAGGACGGCGACGCGCTCATCCACGCGCTGATCGCCGCCGGCGGGCAGGACGCGGACTGGCTGACCGAGGAGCAGCTCGCGGGCAACCCGGTGCGCATCTCCGCCGAGTCCTACCTCTCCTGGTACCGGACGCTGCCCGAGGACCTGCGGGCGGACATGGAGCGGCACTGGGGCCCGCCGCCGGGCGAGCTGTTCGTGCACGAGGGCGACATCGTGCTGGCCGCGCTGCGCGCCGGGAACCTCGTCGTCATGGTGCAGCCGCCGCGCGGCTTCGGCGAGAACCCGATCGCGATCTACCACGACCCCGACCTGCCGCCCAGCCACCACTACCTGGCCGCCTACCGGTGGCTGTCGGCCGAGTTCGGCGCGCACGCGGTGGTGCACGTGGGCAAGCACGGCAACCTGGAGTGGCTGCCCGGCAAGTCCGCGGGCCTGTCGGCCTCGTGCGCCGCCGACGCGGCCATCGGCGACCTGCCGCTGGTCTACCCGTTCCTGGTGAACGACCCCGGCGAGGGCACGCAGGCCAAGCGGCGCGCGCACGCCGTGCTCGTGGACCACCTGGTGCCGCCGATGGCCCGCGCGGAGACCTACGGCGACATCGCCCGGCTGGAGCAGCTGCTCGACGAGCACGCCTCGATCGCCGCGATGGACCCGGCCAAGCTGCCCGCGATCCGCGCGCAGATCTGGACCCTCATCCAGGCCGCGCGGCTCGACCACGACCTGGGGCTGGAGGACCGGCCGCACGACGCCGAGTTCGACGACTTCCTGCTGCACGTGGACGGCTGGCTCTGCGAGGTCAAGGACGCGCAGATCCGCGACGGGCTGCACGTGCTCGGGCAGGCGCCCGAGGGCGCGGCCCGGGTGGACCTGGTGCTGGCGATGCTGCGCGCCCGGCAGCTGTGGGCGGGCCGGCAGTCGCTGCCCGGCCTGCGGGAGGCGCTCGGGCTGGCCGAGGACGGCACGGCGGGCCTGGCGGCCGTGGACCGGGCCGAGGAGGTCGCCCGGGCGCTGGTCGAGGCGATGGAGGAGCGCGACTGGGACCCCGCGGCGGCGCCCGAGGTGGCGGCGGCGGTCCTGACCGGCGCGCCGTCCTCCCCCGGAGACACGCCTGATCCGTCCGGTGACACGCCTGATCCGTCCGAGAACGGCACACCGCCCTCCCCCGGGGACACGCCCGGCCCGTCCGGGAACGGCACACCGCCCTCCCCCGGGGACACGCCCGGCCCGTCCGGGAACGGCACACCGCCCTCCCCCGCCGGGCGGCTCGACCTCGTCACCCGCATCCTGGCCTTCGCCGCCACCGAGGCCGTGCCGCGGCTGCGCCGTACCACCGACGAGCTGGACCACGTGCTGCACGCCCTGGACGGCGGCTACGTCCCGGCCGGGCCCAGCGGGTCGCCGCTGCGCGGGCTGGTCAACGTGCTCCCGACCGGCCGCAACTTCTACTCCGTGGACCCGCGCGCGGTGCCCAGCAGGCTCGCCTGGGAGACCGGCCAGGCCATGGCCGACTCGCTCCTGGCCCGCTACCGCGCCGACCACGGCGACTGGCCCCGCTCGGTCGGCCTGTCGGTCTGGGGCACCAGCGCCATGCGCACCGCGGGCGACGACGTGGCCGAGGTGCTCGCCCTGCTCGGCGTCCGGCCGGAGTGGGACGAGGCGTCGCGGCGGGTGACGGGCCTGGAGCCGATCCCGCTCGCCGAGCTCGGCCGCCCCCGCATCGACGTGACCGTCCGCATCAGCGGCTTCTTCCGCGACGCCTTCCCGCACGTGGTCGCGATGCTCGACGACGCGGTCCGGCTGGTCGCCGGGCTCGACGAGCCGGAGGAGGACAACCACGTGCGCGCGCACGTGACCGCCGACCTGGCCGGGCACGGCGACGCGCGCCGGGCCACCATGCGCGTCTTCGGCTCCGCGCCGGGCGCCTACGGGGCCGGCCTGCTCCCGCTGATCGACAGCCGCAACTGGCGCGACGACGCCGACCTGGCCGAGGTCTACGCGGTGTGGGGCGGCTACGCCTACGGCCGCGGCCTGGAGGGCGTGCCCGCCCGGCAGGACATGGAGAACGCCTACCGGCGCATCGCCGTGGCCGCCAAGAACGTCGACACCCGTGAGCACGACATCGCCGACTCCGACGACTACTTCCAGTACCACGGCGGCATGGTCGCCACCGTGCGGGCGCTCACCGGCCGGGCCCCGGCCGCCTACGTCGGCGACAGCACCCGGCCGGACGCGGTCCGCACGCGCACGCTGGTGGAGGAGACCTCCCGGGTCTTCCGCGCCCGGGTGGTCAACCCGCGCTGGCTGGCCGCGATGCGCAGGCACGGCTACAAGGGCGCCTTCGAGCTGGCCGCGACCGTCGACTACCTGTTCGGCTACGACGCGACGACCGGCGTCATGGCCGACTGGATGTACGACAGGCTCGCCGAGGCCTACGTGCTCGACCCCGAGAACCAGGAGTTCATGGCCCGGTCGAACCCGTGGGCGCTGCACGGCATCGCCGAGCGCCTGCTGGAGGCCGCCGACCGGGGCATGTGGGAGCGCCCCGACCCCGACGTCCTGCGCGGCCTGCAGGAGGTCTACCTCAAGACCGAGGGCGACCTGGAGGACGACACCAGCCGCTGAGCCAGCCGCGGCGCCCCCGCCCAGTGCAGGTGCAGGTAGGACGCCGTCACGAGGGCGTCGCCGTACCCGTCGGCGCCGCCCTCCCAGCGCAGCAGCGGCTCGCCGATCCCCTCGACGGCGGTCCGGTGGAACTCGTGGCCGCGCAGCCGCTCGCCCGCCCGGGTGAGCGGCGAGTCCCGCAGCGCGACGGCCTCGCGGTAGCCGAGCGTGAGCCGGGGGGTCATCCGGGCGACGCCGGGCACCCGCCCGCACATGCGCCGCCCGTCCAGCTCCTCGCACAGGTAGAGCAGCCCGGCGCACTCGGCCGCGATCGGGCCGTCGAAGGCGGCGACCCGCTCGCGCAGCGGCTCGTTGGCCGCCAGCTGCGCCGCGTACACCTCGGGAAAGCCGCCGCCGACGACGATCGCGCCGGCCCCGTCGGGCAGCCGCTCGTCGTGGAGCGGGTCGAAGACCGCCACCTCGGCCCCGGCGGCGCGCAGCAGCTCCACGTGCTCGGCATACCCGAAGGTGAAGGCCGCCCCGCCCGCCACCGCGACGACCTTCCGGCCGCGCTCCCCGCGGTGCTCCCCCGCGTACGGCCCCGCGGACCGGTCCGCCGCCCCCCGGCCGCGTCCCGCCCCGGCCGGACCGGTCCGTCCGGCCGCGCCCGCCCGTCCGGTCCCGGACGGGCCGCCGGACCGGACGACCTCCTCCTCCGGGTCCCAGGCGGCGCCCGGCAGCGCGGGGGCCGTCGCGGCCAGCCGCACGAGCGCGTCGAGGTCGCAGGAGCGGGCCACCAGCTCCCCCAGCCGCGCCACCGCGGCCACCGCCTCGGCCTCCCGCTCCGCCGCCGGGATCAGCCCCAGGTGGCGCGAGGGGGTGGCCACCGCGTCGTCGCGGCGGATCACGCCCAGCACCGGGTGGCCGGCGAGCGCGGCGCGGCACAGCTCCTCGTGCCGGTCGGAGCCGACCCGGTTGAGGATCACGCCGCCCACCCGGACGCGCGGGTCGAAGGTGGCGAAGCCGTGCACGACCGCCGCCACCGACCGGCTCTGCCGGGCGGCGTCGACGACCAGGACCACGGGCGCGTCCAGCAGCCTGGCCAGGTGCGCGGTGGAGGCGAAGTCGCTCTCCCCCCGGCCGTCGAACAGGCCCATCACGCCCTCGACCACCGCGATGTCGCACCCCCGCGCCCCGTGCAGGAAGAGCGGCGCGATCCGCTCCTCCCCCACCAGCCAGGGGTCGAGGTTGCGCCCCGGGCGCCCGCAGGCCAGGGCGTGGTAGCCGGGGTCGATGTAGTCCGGCCCCACCTTGTGCGGGGAGACCCGCAGCCCGCGCGCCCGCAGCGCCGCCATCAGGCCGGTGGCCACCGTCGTCTTGCCGCTGCCGGAGGAGGGGGCGGCGATGACCAGCCTCGGGATCACCACTCGACGCCGCCCTTCCGCACGGCGGTGACCGCCGTCCCTCCGCCTGCGGCGGTCCGCGGACCTACCACTCGATGCCCTTCTGCCCCTTCTGCCCGGCGTCCATGGGATGGCGGACCTTGCCCATCTCCGTCACCAGGTCGGCCGCCTCGACCAGCCGCCCGGGCGCGTCCCTGCCCGTGATCACGACGTGCTGGTTGCCGGGGCGGGCGGCGAGCGTCTCCAGCACGTCGTCCAGGTCCAGCCAGCCCCACTTCAGCGGGTAGGTGAACTCGTCCAGCACGTAGAAGCGGTAGGTCTCCGCGGCCAGGTCGCGCTTGATCTGCGCCCAGCCCTCCCGCGCGTCGGCGGCGTGGTCGGCCTCGGTGCCGGGCCGCCGGATCCAGGACCAGCCCTCGCCCATCTTGTGCCAGGTCACCGGGCCGCCCTCGCCGCTGGCCCCGAGCAGGGTCAGCGCGCGCTCCTCGCCGATGCGCCACTTGGCGGACTTCACGAACTGGAACACCCCGATCGGCCAGCCCTGGTTCCAGGCGCGCAGCGCCATCCCGAAGGCGGCCGTGGACTTCCCCTTGCCCGGTCCCGTGTGCACCATCAGCAGCGGTCTCGTCCTGCGCTGCCGCGTGGTCAGCCCGTCGTCGGGCACGGTCTCCGGCTTGCCCTGAGGCATCTCACCCCGCCTTTCCGTAGTCGCGTCCCCGGCCGTGCCACCGGCCGTGTCCGCGGTCGTTCCCCTGGTCGTTCCCCTGGTCGTGCCACCGGCCGGGTGCCCGCCCGCGCCGGTGGCCCCGGACGACCGCGCCCAGGTCGGAGAGCGCGTCGAGGGGGACGGCCTCGGCGCCCAGCCGGGCCGCCAGCCGTACGGCGAGGCCGAGCCGGACGGGACCGCTCTCGCAGTCCACGACCACGCCCGCCGTCCCCCGTAGCAGCGCGGCGGCGCGGTCCACGTCCTCCTGCCCGGCCGGACCGCCCGCGGTGGCCCGGCCGTCGGTCACCAGCACCAGCAGCGGGCGCCGGGCCGGGTCCCGCAGCCGCTCCACGCGCAGCACCTCGGCCGCCCTGGCCAGGCCGGCCGCCAGCGGGGTGCGCCCGCCGGTCGGCAGCGCGCGCAGCCTGGCCGCGCCCGCCTCGACGGAGGAGGTGGGCGGGAGGACCAGCTCGGCGTCCCGTCCGCGGAAGACGATCAGTCCGATCTTGTCGCGCCGCTGGTAGGCGTCGAGCAGCAGGCTCAGCACCGCCGTCTTGACCGCGGTCATCCGCTTGCGCGCGGCCATCGAGCCGCTGGCGTCGACCACGAACAGCACGAGGTTGCCCTCCCTGCCCTCGCGCACGACCTCGCGCAGGTCGTCCTCGCGCAGCAGGAGGCCGGGCCCGCTGCGCCCCCGCCCGCGCTGGTGCGGGGCGGCGGCCAGCAGCGTCGCCGGCACGTGCAGGTCGCGGACCCCGCCCTCGGGGCGCCGGGAGCCGGTGCCGCGCCCGTGCCGGGTGCGCGAGCGCGAGCGCCGCCCGGCCGCGCCCTCGCCGATCCCGGGCACCGCCAGCAGGGGCACCCGGTACGGCGCGGCGGCCGCGGCCACCCGCCCACCGGTGTCCCCGGACGGCTCCCGGCCCGCCCGGCCGTCTCCGGCCTCGCGCCGGCCGTCCGGGTCCCGCGCGCCGTCCGGCGGCCCGTCCCGGCGGTCCTCGGGACCCGGCAGGCCGTCCCACCGGTCCTGCGGGTCCCGCCCACCGTCCTGCGGCGCGGCCGGTCCGGGCCCGTCCCGCGGCCCGTCGGGTCCGGGCCCGTCCTGCGGCCGGTCGCTCCCGGGCCCCTCCGCCTCCGGCCCGCCGGAGGCGCCGCCGTCCGCGTCGGGTCCGCGCGTGCCGTCCCCGTCCGGCCCCGCTCCCGGCGGCCGCGGGCCCGGGCCTCCCGGATCGTCGTCATCGTCGTCGCCCGAGGTCCGCTCCAGCAGCTCGTCCAGCAGCCTCTCGTCCAGCCCCGGCGCGTCGAACGGGTCGCGCCGCCGCCGGTGCGGCAGCGAGAGCCGCGCCGCCGCGCGCACGTCCTCGACGGTCACCGCGTCCCGGCCGTGCCAGGCGGCGTGGGCGATCGCGGTGCCGGCGGTGACCAGGTCGGCCCGGAGCCCGTCGACCTCGAACCCCGCGCACACCGCCGCGATCTGCCGCAGCCGCGCGTCCGGCAGCCGCACCTGCGGCACCCTCCGGCGCGCCCGGGCGATCCGGTCGGCCAGCGCGGCCTCCTCCTCCGCCCAGCGCGCCGCGAAGGCGGCGGGGTCGGCGTCGTAGGCGAGCCGCCGCCGGATCACCTCGGCCCGCTCGTCCGGGTCCCGCGACGCCCGCACCTCGACCGTCAGGCCGAACCGGTCGAGCAGCTGCGGGCGCAGCTCGCCCTCCTCCGGGTTCATGGTGCCGACCAGCAGGAAGCGCGCGGCGTGCCGTACCGACACCGACTCCCGCTCGACGTAGCAGACGCCCAGGGCGGCGGCGTCGAGCAGCAGGTCCACCAGGTGGTCGTGGAGGAGGTTGACCTCGTCCACGTACAGCACGCCGCGGTGGGCGGCGGCCAGCAGGCCGGGTTCGAACGCCTTCACGCCCTCGGTCAGCGCCCGCTCCACGTCGAGCGAGCCGGCCAGCCGGTCCTCCGAGGCGCCGACCGGCAGCTCGACCAGCGCGGCGGGGCGGCGCACCCGCCGCTCGCCCGGTCCGTGCGGCCCGTCCGGGCAGGCGGGGTCCGGCGCGTCCGGGTCGCAGGCGAACCGGCAGCCCGCCACGACGTCCACCGGCGGCAGCTGCGCGGCCAGGGCGCGGACGATGGTGGACTTGGCGGTGCCTTTCTCGCCGCGTACGAGCACGCCGCCCACCCGCGGTGAGACGGCGTTGAGCACCAGCGCCAGCTTCAGGTCGTCCAGCCCGACGACGGCGCTGAACGGGTAGGTGGTGATCACATCGTGGCCTTCCGGTTCACGTGGGCGACGCGCCAGCCGCCGCCGGCGACGGCGGTCAGTCCCGTGGTGGACAGCGGCGCGAGGTCGAAGCGCACGGTCCGCTCCGGGCCGAGGCCGAGCGCGTGGCCGAGAGCCGCCCTGATGGCGCCGGCGTCGCAGACGACGACGGCGTCCGGTTCCGCGTACGCGGAGTCGAGCCAGCCGGAGACGCGGGCCGCCAGGTCCGCCAGGCTCTCCCCGCCGTGCGGGGCCGCCCGCGGGTCGGCGAGCCAGGCGGCCAGCGCCTCCGGCTCCGTCTCGGCGACCCGCGCGTACGGCAGGCCGCGCCACCGCCCGGGGTCCGCCTCGCGCAGCTCCGGAACCTCCCGGGGCACCAGCCCGAGCGCGGCGGCGGTCTGCCGGGCGGCCGGAGCGGGCGAGACCCAGGCCGGTCGTCCGATCCGGGCCAGGGCCGCGGCCCTGGCGAGACCCGCCTGGTCGGCGTCCTCGTCGGCGGGGAAGCAGGCCGACCGCATGCCCGGCGTGGTGGCCTGCCGTACGAACAGCACCCGCTCAGCCCGCCGGGACGGCCGGGGCGGCGGCGGGCCGCCGGGCCGCGCGGTCGCAGGCCCAGCCGAACAGCACGCCGAACGCCGCCCAGAACACCAGCTGCGTGCCCAGTGACGCCAGCCTGAACTCCCACAGCAGCGAGGCCGGGAAGCCCTCGGGCACCTCGTCCACCGCGGGCAGCAGCAGCCACGCGGCGATCACCGGCACGAGGAAGGCCGCCACCGCCGCGCTCCAGCGCTGCCACGGGCCGGAGGAGACATGCCGGGCCGTCGCCACCGCGACGGCCGTCGCGGCCAGGCCGACCAGGACCATCACGACGTAGAGCGCGGTCCGGCCGTCGATCGTCTCCGGATCGCCCACCGCGGGCGGGTTGGCCGGGTACTTCAGGAACGGCACGAGGATGACGGCGACGAACGCCGTGCCCGCGGCGGCCAGTGCCAGCCCGCCCTCGTTCCGCGGCCCGACCCGGCCGCGCAGACCCGCGTGGACGAGCGCGAAGACGCCGCCGACGGCGAGCCCGTAGAGCCCGGTGGCGAGGAACAGCCCGGCCTTCTGCACCGGCCTGCCGAACGTGGCCCCTTCACCGTGGTGGTGGCCCGCCGCTCCGCCGTGGTCGTGGCCGGACCCGGCCGCGTGGTCGTGGCCGGCCTCCCCGGCGGGTGCGGACGCGGCGGCGGCCTCTTCCAGGGCGATCGCGCTGTCGACGTGGGGCTCTCCGAAGACGAAGGCGAATCCGCCCGCGGAGAATCCGGCCAGCAGGCCCAGCAGCAGGCCCCTGACCAGCAGGGTTCGCACCATGTCCGCGCCTAGTGGCACGGCACGCCGAGCAGGTGCCGCCCGTCGTGCATCAGCTCGTGCAGGAGGGCGCCCGTCTGGGAGACGGCCCCGTTGTCCATCAGGACGAGGTAGGCGACCAGCAGGAGGACGGGTACGGCCGCCAGCAGCCAGGGGCGCAGGCGCGGCAGGGGGATGATCGACGTCGACGGAGCGGACAGATCGCTCATGGTGCCTCCTCAGGGATGTGAACGCGTCCCGATCAGTGAGGTCACGACGGCCCAAGCGACCTGGCTCCCGGGATCGCAGTCCCGGATACAGTGGCGCGTCCGCACCGGCATCTCACCGGATTTCCCTTGGACTACCGTGAAATCCACCGGACCATATCCTTATCGCCCGTTCGCGTCAAGATCGGGGCATTCGTCCCTCTTATGGCTGGTGCCGCCGGTGCGCGGCCGTGGTTTGCTTGCCCCGTGGACGAATCACAGATCACCCGTTATCTGGACAGGCTCGGCGCGACCCGGCCTCCGGAGCCGGACGCCCGAGGTCTGCGGACCCTGCAGCTCGCTCACCTGCGGGCGGTGCCGTTCGAGAATCTGAGCGTCCATCTCGGCGAGCCGATCGTGCTCGAACCCGGCGCGCTCTTCGACAAGATCGTGACCCGCCGGCGCGGCGGCTTCTGCTACGAGGTGAACGGGTTGTTCGCCGAGCTGCTGACCGCCCTCGGATACCGGGTGACGCTGCTGGCCGCCCGGGTCTTCCACGGCACCACGCCGGGACCGCTCTTCGACCACCTGGCGCTCCGCGTCGACCTCGAAGAGCCGTGGCTGGTCGACGTCGGTTTCGGCGACTTCGCCGACGAGCCGCTCCGGCTCGGCGAACGCGCGGAGCAGGAGGACGGCGGAGGCGTCTTCCGGATCGCGCCCGCTCCGGGGGACCACGGCGACCTCGACGTCCTGCACCGGGGCGAGCAGGGCTACCGGCTGACCATGCGGCCCTACGAGCTGGGGGACTTCGTCCCGACGTGCTGGTGGCAGACGACCTCCCCCCAGTCGCACTTCACCAGGTCGACGGTCTGCACGCTGCGTACGGAGCGGGGGCGCACCACGATCAGCGGCGCCAGGCTGATCCGCACCGAGCACGGCGAACGCACCGAACACGTCCTGGACGAGGCCGGGCTCCGCGCGGCCTACCTCGACCACTTCGGGATCGCGCTCGACCGGATCCCGACGGCTCCCGGCACCCCGGGCCGGGCCTGACGGCCCCGGCGCTGCGGGCCGGTCCGGGACTGACGACCTGACCGGGCCTGACGGCCTGACCGGGCCTGGCGGGGACGTCCCCGCCGCCCACGTCTCGGGGCCGTCGTTTCACCGGGTCCGCGGCGGGTACCCCAGCGCGGTGGACCCCGATGGACCCACGGCCGGGACGGACGTCGCCGTCTCCGGCCCTGGAGGATCACGATGCGCGCGCTGACCGTCGCACCGGCGCGGGCGGGCGCCGCCGAGGTGCGGGACCTGCCCGATCCGCGGCCCGGCGAGGGGGAGCTGCTGGTCGAGGGCCTGGCCGTCGGCGTCTGCGGCACCGACCGGGAGATCGTCTCCGGCGCGTACGGCCGGCCGCCCCCCGGCCGCGACCGGCTGGTGCTCGGCCACGAGTCGCTGGGCCGGGTGATCTCGGCCCCGGACGGCAGCGGGTTCGCCCCGGGCGACCTCGTCGTCGGCGTGGTGCGCCGACCGGACCCGGTGCCCTGCGGGGCGTGCGCGCGCGGCGCGTTCGACATGTGCCGCAACGGCCGCTACACCGAGCGCGGCATCAAGGAGCTCGACGGCTACGGCAGCGAGCTGTGGACGGTCGAGACCGGGTACGCGGTGGCGCTCGACCCCCGGCTGGAGCGCGTCGGTGTGCTCATGGAGCCGACCACCGTGGTGGCGAAGGCGTGGGAGCAGGTCGAGCGCATCGGCGCCCGGTCCTGGTTCGAGCCCCGGCGGGTGCTGGTGACCGGGGCCGGGCCGATCGGGCTGCTGGCCGCGCTGCTGGGCGTGCAGCGCGGGCTGGAGGTCCACGTCCTCGATCTGGCCACCGGCGGGCCGAAGCCCGAGGCGGCGCGGGCGCTGGGCGCCGAGTACCACGCGGCCGACATCGGCGAGGTCACCGGGCGGGTCGATCCCGACATCGTGATCGAGGCCACCGGCGCCTCCGGCGTGGTGCTCGGCGCGATCGCCGGCACCGCCTCCTACGGCATCGTCTGCCTCACCGGGGTGTCGGCGGCGGGACGCCGGATCCCGGTGGACGCCGGTGCGGTCAACCGGGAGATCGTGCTGGAGAACGACGTCGTGGTCGGCTCGGTCAACGCCAACCTGCGCCACTACGCGGCGGCGGCCGACGCCCTGGCCCGGGCCGACCTCGGCTGGCTGGAGCGGCTGATCACCCGCCGGGTCCCGCTGGACCGCCACGCCGAGGCGCTGACCGCCCGCCCCGACGACATCAAGGTCGTCCTCACCCTGGGCCGAGAGGCCTGAGGGGACCGTCCTTCCTCCGGGACCGAGGAGCCTGAGGGGACCGGGGTCCGGCCGGGGCCCGGCGGGCGGATCCGGCCGGGGTCCGCGCCCGGAGGACGGCGGCGCCGCGCGGCGTCGCACGAGGTCACCCGGGCCGCGCGGCGTGCTCCCGGGGCGGCGGGCCCACGTCGCCGACCCGCCCCGGCCGCAGACCCGCGTGCACCTGCCCCGGTCCCGGCCCCTGCCGCCGGGCGAGCCGGTCGGCGACGGCCCCGGTGGCGAACGCGTAGACGGCCTTGTGCAGCAGGTCGACCAGCAGTTCGCCGCGCGGCCACGTCCACGGCGGGGCGCCGACCCCGGTCGCGTTCTCCAGCACCTGGTCGTTCGTGAGCCGCACGACGAAGAACATCCCCGACGCCCACGGTCCGCGCAGCCCCGCGGCGGCCATCACCCCGCGCAGCGCGCCGAGCAGGCAGCCCTGCCCGAGGTGCATCACCAGGTTGAGGGAGTCCGGCTGCCTTCCGGGCGACTCCGGGAGCCCGGTCAGCCGCTCCAGCGTCCTGGCCGGGACGTACGAGCTAGGCCGGCCGGTCAGCCGCTGCTCCAGTTTCTCGGCCAGCGTCATGGCGGCCGCTCCCGCGGCGCCCGCGAGCATGCCGTGCACCACGGCGCGAATCCACATTGGTGCTGCATGCCCGCTCCGCAGGCGCCCATGCGGACCGGCGGCGGACGGGAGCGGCCCCGCCGTGCCGCCCCGCGCCGGGGGCGGGGTCAGCTCGCGGTGAAGTTCTCCCCGACCTCCCGGTCCAGGTTGTGCAGCGCGCGCTCCAGCAACGCGTTGACGGTCTCCTCCGCGGGTCCGTCCCCGGCGGTCCGCAGGCAGACCTCGACCCTGGCGCTGCCCGCACCGGCCTCGCCGACCTCCAGCCATCCGGAGCCGCCGGCCGGTTCCTCGGTCCGCCACTCGACGCGCAGCCGTTCCGGGAGGACGGTGACCGCGCAGCGCGCCTCGCCCTCCCGGTCGCCGACCCGCCACCGGGCCGCCACGGCGTCGTCGCGGAGCGGGACGACGGAGAGCTCCTCGGGAAGCCAGCGGTCGAGGCGGTTCAGGTCGCCGGCGGTGCCGAACGCCACCTCGGCGAGCGCGCCCAGGACACGGGTCCCGTGGTACTCGCCCATCACGACCACCCGGCCGTCGCCGCCCCGCGGCCGCCTGCGACGTGTCTCGTTGCCATGCCGTCCTGCTACCCGGGCCGGGAGCACCCATTCACCCGCTCCCGCACCGCCCGGCCTGCCGGACAATGACCGGATGAGGATCAGTGATCTGCGGAACCTGGGGCCGAAGAGCGAGGAGTGGCTGCGGCGGGTGGGCGTCCACGACGCCGCGGCCCTCGCCGGGCTCGGCGCCGTGGAGGCCTACCGGCGGCTCCAGGACGCCCGCGTCCCGGGGTTGTCGCTGAACGCCCTGTGGGCGATGGAGGGGGCGCTCACCGACACCGACTGGCGTCTCCTCCCCGCCGAGCGCAGGCGGGAGCTGCTGGCCGAGCTCGCCGAGGAGTGAGCCCGGCCGCGCACCGCCACGCGGCCCCGCCCTGCCCGGCCGCGCACCGCCGTACGCCCGACCCGGCACGGCCGTACGGCACCGCCCCGGAGGAGCTCACCCGCCGGAGCGTTCGTCCGCCCGCCGGCTCCGCGGCCCGTCCGGCTCCCCGGCAGGCCCCGCGACCACCGCGACGCCGCCGGCCGGCACGGTCACCGCCCCGGCGGCCGGGCCGGTGCCGAGCAGCGCGGTCCCCTCGACGCCGTCCACCGTGACCGGCTCGTCGCCGTGGTTGAGGAGGAAGAGGAAGCCGCCCCGCCGGACGAGTTCGAGGGTGTCGGGCAGGCCGCGCGGCCGGGACACGCCCGCGTGGTCGAGCACGGCGGCGAGCAGGGCCCGCAGGTCCTCCCCGTCCCGCCCGGCCGCGTCCGGGGCCGGGTCCAGGGCCGTCGCGACGTACCAGGCGGTGCCCGCGCCCAGCTCGTGGCGGGTCACCGCGGGGTGGCCGGCGTCGGGGCCGGTGGCGAAGGAGCGCACGGCCCGCGCCCCGGAGAGCCGGACCCGCTCGGACCAGATGCGGCCGGTCGCCCCCGGGCCGTCGAGGGTCACGGTCCCCCGCTCGGGCAGCGGGTGGAACTCCTCGACCCACAGGCCGAGCACGTCCCGCAGCGCGCCCGGGTGCGGGCCCGGGTGGATCGCGTCCCAGGCGTCGACGATGCCGGAGAAGTAGGAGACGAGCAGGTGTCCGCCGGCCTCGACGTAGCGGTGCAGGTTCTTGCCCGCCGCCTCGGTCAGCAGGTAGGAGCTGGGCGCGACGACCAGCCGGTAGCGCGAGACGTCGGCCTCGGGGTGGACGAAGTCGACGGTGACGTGCTCGCGCCAGAGCGCCTCGTAGTACGCCTCCACCCGCTCGCGGAAGCGCAGGTCCACCGAGGGGCGCCACTCCAGCTCCAGCGCCCAGTAGGACTCCCAGTCCCACACCACCGCCACCTCGGCCGCCACCCGGGAGCCGCGGACCGGGGCCAGGGCCGCCAGGTCGGCGCCCAGGGCCACCACGTCCCGCCAGATGCCGGAGTCCGTCCCGGCGTGCGGGACCATCGCCGAGTGGAACTTCTCGGCCCCGTACCGGGAGGCCCGCCACTGGAAGAACAGCACCGAGTCGGAGCCGCGGGCGACGTGCGCGAGGCTGTTGCGCCGCATCTCCCCGGGCCGCTTGGCGAGGTTGCGCGGCTGCCAGTTGACGGCCCCGGTGGAGTGCTCCATCAGCATCCACGGCGCGCCGCCGGCCACCGAGCGGGTGAGGTCGGCGGCCATCGCCAGCTCGATGTGGTTGTCGGCCCGGGCCGCGTCGAGGTAGTGGTCGTTGGAGACGACGTCCACCTCGCCGGCCCAGCGCCAGTAGTCCATCGGCTTGCAGTTGGGGATCATGAAGTTGGTGGTGACCGGCCGGTCGCTGTGGCGGCGGATGGCCTCGCGCTCGCGGCGGAAGCAGGCCAGGTGCTCCTCCGCGGAGAAGCGCGTGTAGTCCAGGCGCAGGGCGGTGAGCTGGCCGGGCGGGGCGACGCCGGGCGGCTCGACCTCCGCGAAGGAGCCGTAGGTCAGGCCCCAGAAGACGGTCCCCCAGGCGGCGTTCAGCGCGTCCACGTCGCCGTACCGCTCCCGCAGCCAGGCGCGGAACGCCTCGGCCGAGGTGGGGCAGTGGCACTCGGCGTTGGCCCAGCCGTACTCGTTGTGCACGTGCCACATGGCCACCGCCGGGTGGTCGCCGTACCGGGCGGCCAGCTCGCCGGCGATCCGGATGGAGGCGGCGGCGTAGTCGGGGGAGCTGGGGCAGAAGCCGTGCCGGGAGCCGCCCGCGACGACGTGCCCGCCGGAGTCGACGAGGCGGCTGGCGGGGTGGCGGTTGCGGAACCAGACGGGCGGGGAGGCGGTGGGCGTGGCGAGGCCGACCATGATCCCTGCGGAGTGCAGCAGGTCGATGATCCGGTCCAGCCGGCGGAAGTCGTAGACGCCCTCGGCGGGCTCGATCAGCCCCCAGTTGAAGATCCCGAGGCTGACCAGGTTCACGCCGGCCTCGCGCATGAGGCGGACGTCCTCGTGCCAGACCTCCTCGGGCCACTGCTCGGGGTTGTAGTCCCCGCCGTAGGCGATGCCCTCGGGCAGGGCTGGGTATCCGGGCACGTCTCCCCCTCGAATCCACTCTGTGAACGTGCACAGTAGACCATCGCCCCCGCTCTCGGGAAAGCCTCCGAGCCATCCCCCAGGTGGAAGTGCCGGTTAACAAGAACGTAACGGGCATTGACAGCAGGGATGCCGGAATTTGAGTCTGTGAACGTTCACAGAGACGGCACACCTGGCCCCCTCCTCTCCCCGACCCCCCGCCCCGGAGGAACGTATGCGTACACACCGGCTCACGGCGGCAGCCGCCGCGGCCCTCGCCGCCACCCTGGCCGCAGGCTGCTCGGGCGGTCCCGGCGCCGCGCCCGCACCGGACGGCGCCGCCGCGCAGAGCACGGCCCCCGCCGGGCCGGTCAAGCTCACCTACTGGACCTGGGCCCCCAACATGGACAAGATCGTCAAGGTCTGGAACGACGCGAACCCCGACATCCAGGTCACGGTCAGCAAGCAGGCCGGCGGGGACGACGCCGCCGCCAAGTTCCTCACCGCCGCCAAGGCGGGCAACCCGCCCGACCTGGTCCAGGCCGAGTACCAGATGCTGCCGTCCTTCGTCGCCGCCGACGCCGTGGCCGACCTGTCCGCCGAGGCCGGGCCGGTCAAGCCCGCCTTCAGCGAGGGCACCTGGGGCCAGGTCACCCTGGGCACCGAGGGCGTCTACGCGATCCCGCAGGACAGCGGGCCGATGATGCTCTACTACCGCAAGGACCTGTTCGACAAGTACGGCATCGAGGTGCCCAAGACCTGGGACGAGTACGCCGAGGCCGCGCGCACCGTGCGGAAGGAGGACCCGGAGGTCTTCCTCGGCACGTTCTCCAGCAAGGACCCCGGCTCCTTCGCCGGCCTCGCCCAGCAGGCCGGCGCCCGGTGGTGGTCGATCTCCGGCGACGCCTGGAAGGTCGCCGTGAACGACGCCGCCACCGTCAAGGTCGCCGACTACTGGGGCGGCCTGGTGAAGGAGGGCGTCATCGACGACCAGCCGTACTTCACCCCGGAGTGGAACAAGGCCCTCAACGACGGAACCCTGCTGACCTGGCCCTCGGCGGTCTGGGGCCCCGGCGTGCTGGCCAGCAACGCCCCCAAGGGCAAGGGCAGGTGGGCCATCGCCCCGCTGCCGCAGTGGAGCGAGGGCGAGAGCTTCAGCGGCTTCTGGGGCGGCTCCTCCACCGCGGTCGCCGCGAAGTCGCCCAACAAGGCCGCGGCCGTGAAGTTCGCGACCTGGCTGAACACCGACCCGCAGGCGCTGGGGCTCCTGATCGAGGAGGCCGCGGTCTACCCCGCGGCCACCAAGGGCGGCGAGCTGCTCACCGAGGCCCCCGAGTACTTCTCCAACCAGCCCGACTTCTGGCAGCAGGCCGCCGCGGTCTCCGCCACCGCCCGCGGCTTCACCTTCGGACCCAACGTCAACGTGACCTACGACGCCTTCAAGAACGCCTTCGACAAGGCGGTCCAGGACAGGTCCTCCTTCGCCGACGCCGTCCAGGAGATGCAGGACGCCACGGTCGCCGACATGCAGAAGTCCGGGTTCCAGCTCGCGCCATGAGAACCCGACGCAGCGGCGGCGCCCCCTCGGGTGCCGCCCCCTACCTCTTCCTCCTGCCGGCCCTGGTGCTGTTCACCCTCTTCATGGCCGTGCCGATCTGCTACACGGTCTACCTCAGCCTGCGCCGGACGAAGGTCTCCGGCCTGGGCCTGGGCAAGGGGGCGCGCACCGAGGTCTTCGCCGGCCTCGACAACTACGCCGCCGCGCTCGGCGACGGGGAGCTGTGGGCCGGCTGGCTCCGGGTGCTCGGCTACGGCCTGCTGGTGCTCCTCGTCATGCTCGGGCTCGCCCTGCTCTTCGCCCTGCTGCTGGACTCGGCCCACGTACGGCTCGCCCGGTTCTCCCGGATCTCGATCTTCCTGCCGTACGCGGTGCCCGGGGTGGCCGCCAGCCTGCTGTGGGGCTTCCTCTACCTGCCCAGCCTCAGCCCCGTCCGCCAGGTGCTCGACCTCGACCTGCTGGGCGCCGGGACGGTCACCTTCTCCATGGCGAACGTGGCCGTCTGGGGCGGCACCGGCTTCAACATGCTGGTGCTCTACACCAACCTGCGGGCCGTCCCGCGCACCTACTACGAGGCCGCGCGCCTCGACGGGGCGAGCGAGCTGCAGATCGCGCTCCGCATCAAGATCCCGATCCTGATGCCCGCGATCATCCTGACCACGGTGTTCTCCGTCATCGCCACCGTCCAGGTCTTCACCGAGCCCACCACGCTCCGCCCGCTCACCAACACGATCAGCTCGACCTGGAGCCCTCTGATGAAGGTCTACCGCGACGCGTTCGTCACCGGCGACCTGTACTCGGCCGCCGCCACCTCGATCGTCATCGCCGGGATCTCCCTGGTCCTGTCGTTCGGCTTCCTGCGGATCGTGCGCGACCGCGCCTTCGGGGAGGGCTGATGTCCGCCACCGCCCTGCCCGCGGCGCACCGCCGCGCGGCCGTGCGCGGCCGCCGGTCGCGCGGCCTCGTCCCGACGGCGATCCTGCTGCTCGGCGCGCTCTACTGCCTGTTCCCGGTCAGCTGGGTGGTGGTGGCGGCCACCAAGTCAAAGGCGGAGCTGTTCTCCACCGCGGCCTTCGCCCCCGGGACCGGGCTGCTGTCCAACCTGGCCGACCTGGCCGGGTACCGGGACGGCGTCTTCTGGCTGTGGATGCTGAACACCCTGCTGTACGCGGGCGGCGGCGCGCTGCTGTCCACGGCGGTCTCCGCGGTCTCCGGCTACGCGCTGGCGAAGTACCGCTTCCGCGGCCGGAACACGATCTTCAACCTGCTGATCGGCGGCATCCTGGTGCCCTCCGTGGTCCTGGCCATCCCCCAGTACCTGCTGCTGTCGGAGATCGGGCTCGCGGACACCTACTGGTCGGTCCTGCTCCCGCAGATCCTCCACCCCTACAGCATCTACCTGGCGCGCATCTACGCCACCGCGGCCATCCCCGACGCCCTGCTGGAGGCCGGGCGCATCGACGGGGCCGGTCACTTCCTGCTGCTGCGCAGGGTGGCGCTGCCGCTCATGCTGCCCGGCATGGTGACCATCTTCCTGTTCCAGTTCGTCGCGATCTGGAACAACTTCCTGCTCCCCTTCATCATGCTCGGCGACGACCAGAAGTTCCCGCTGACCGTCGGCCTGTACACGATGCTCGCGGCCGGGGCCAACCAGCCCTCGCTGTTCAACCTGATCCTCACCGGGGCGCTCGTCTCGCTCGTCCCGCTGATCGCGCTCTTTTTGACGATGCAGCGCTACTGGCGGACGGACCTGTCCGACGGAGCCGTGAAGTAGGTGAAGCGGGAAAGGATCTCCGGACGGAACAATGGGGGCATGAAGCGCCCCACCATCCACGACGTCGCGGCGGCGGCGGGAGTGTCCCGGGGCACGGTGTCCCGGCTGCTCAACGGCGACCGGTACGTCAGCACCACCGCCCGGATCGCGATCGAGCGGGCCATCGCCGAGACCGGCTACGTCGTCAACCGCAACGCCCGCAGCCTGGTGACCCAGCGCACCGGCTCGGTCGTGATGGTGCTGTCCGAGCCGCACGAGAAGCTGTTCGAGGACCCCAACTACAGCGTGATGATCCGCACCGCCGTACGCATGCTGGCGGAGCGGGACATGTCGCTGGTCATGATGGTCGCCGGCGACGACGGCGACCGCGACCGGGTGATCCGCTACGTGCGCGGCGGGCACGCCGACGGCGTCTTCCTGCTCTCCACCCACGCGGGCGACCGCATGGTGGACGCGCTGGTGGACACCGGCATCCCGGCCGTGGCGCAGGGCGCGGTCATCGGCCGGGAGAACGTCATCCCCTACGCCGCGGCCGACGACCGCGAGGGCGCCCGGCAGATGACCCGCTACCTGGTCGAGCAGGGCCGGAAGAAGATCGCGACCATCACCGGGCCGATGGACACCCCCGGCGGCATCCAGCGGCTGGAGGGCTTCACCGACGTCCTCGGCCGCAAGGCCGCCAAGAAGCTGATCGAGCACGGCGACTGGACCCAGCTGAGCGGGGAGAGCGCCATGGCCCGGCTCCTGCAGCGGGTCCCCGACCTCGACGCCGTCTTCGTCGCCTCCGACCTGATGGCGGCCGGCGCCCTGTCCACGCTCCGGATGGCCGGGCGCCGGGTCCCGCAGGACGTGGCGGTGGGCGGGTTCGACGACTCCTCCGTCGCCGCCACCACCCACCCGCCGCTCACCACGGTCCGCCAGCCGCTGGCCCGGGTGGCCGAGGAGACCGTACGGCTGCTGCTCGCCCTGATCGACGGCGAGCGGCCCGAGAGCCCGGTGATCCTCCCCACCGCCCTCGTCGCCCGGGAGTCGGCCTGACCCCGGAGCGCGACACCCGTCCACGGGTCGGCTGACTCCTCAGGGGCGGGCGAGGGGACGCCGTCACGTGGCGGGACCGGCCGCCCCGCGGCACGTCACTGCCCGCCGAACCAGCCGGGTACGTCGAGGCGGAAGACGTCGGGCGGCGTCACCCTGCGCAGGTCGGCCTCCAGCGCGCGCAGGCGCTCCTCGCCGAGCTCGGCGGCCCAGCGGCCGCGCAGGTCGTCGAAGATGCGGGCCGAGCGCTCCAGCATGTCGAACCCGCGCGCGGTGAGCCGCACGACCCTGCGCCGCGTGTCGCGGGGGTCGACGGCGCGCTCGACGTAGCCGAGGCGCTCCAGCGTCTCGACGGTCTTGCCCGCCGCCTGCTTGGAGACCCCGAGCGTACGGCCCAGCTCCACGGCGGTGTCGCCGCCGCGCATGATCGCCTGGAGCACGAACCCGTGCATGGGGCGCGCATCGGGGTGCCCCTGCCGGGCGAGCTCGGCGTGCAGTTCGTCGATGAGGACGCGGAAGGCGAGGAAGAGCCGGAGCGGCAGTTCGAAGCCGGGCGGATCGCTTGACACGATAGACAACCTGATTGACTATATGGACAACAACGTTGACCATCGTAGGAGACGCGACCATGCCTGTCATCCGTGCCGCGGAGGCCCGCCGTACGACCACGCCCAACGCCGCCATGACCACCTTCGCCTCGCCCACCCTCGGCGGCGCCGGGCAGGTCCTGTGGCGCGTGGACATGGAGCCGGGCCGCCAGGGCCCGCCGCACGCCTTCGAGACCGAGCAGATCTGGACCCTGCTGGAGGGAGGGGCCACCGTCGACCTGGACGGCGAGAAGATCGACCTCGCCGCAGGCGACACCGTGGTCATGCCGGCGGACGCGCCCCGGCAGGTCTCCGCCGACGCGCGGACCGGGTTCACCGCCGTGGTCACCGCGCTCCCGGGCGGCCGCGCCTACAACCCGGACGGCGTCACGGCCGACGGGGCGTGCGGCCTGGCCCCGCGGGACGACGAGCGGGTCCCGCCGCCCTGGACCGAGTGAGCCCCCCGCCCCGGCCGGGTGAGCCTCCCGCCCCGGCCGGGTGAGCACGCCCGTCCTGGAGCGGGTGAGCGTGCCGTCCCGGACCGGGCGGGCCGAGCCCGGCGTCAGGAGAGGGAGGCGCAGAGGCGGGGGACCGCGACGCCGATCGGCTCGTCGATCACCTCGTCGGCCAGGTGGTCGTACGGCGTCGGCTCCCCGTTCACGATCACCAGCCGGGCGCCCGCGTCGACCGCGACCCGGACCAGCGAGGCGGCCGGCTGCACCTGGAGCGAGGTGCCGACCGCGAGGAAGACCTCGCACGCCTCGGCCGCCTCGACCGCCCTGCCGAGGAGGGCCAGGTCGAGGGACTGGCCGAACATCACGGTGGCCGTCTTCAGGATGCCGCCGCAGTCGCGGCAGGCGGGGTCGTCCTCCCCGGCCAGGACCCGGTCGATCGCCTCCCGGGTGGTGGAGCGGGCGCCGCAGGCCGTGCAGACCGCGCCGAACATGTTGCCGTGCAGCTCCAGCACCCGCTCCGGCGGCGACCCGGCCCGCTGGTGCAGGCCGTCGACGTTCTGCGTGACGATCCAGGCGTCCGGCAGGGCGGCGAGCGCGCGGTGCGCCGCGTTCGGCTCGGCCTTCCAGGCGGGGCTCTCGTGCCGGAACAGCCACGACCGCCGCCGGATGTCCGGGTCGGCCATGTAGACGTCGTAGGTGACGAGTTTCTCGTAGTCGGGATCCCTGCTCCACAGCCCGCCGGGGCCGCGGTAGTCGGGGATCCCCGACTCCGTGGAGATCCCCGCGCCGGTCAGCACCGTCACCGTCATGCCGGTGATCGTAGACGCCGCCGCCCGGATCCGCGGGGAATCGGGCGTCAGGCGCGCACGCCCGCCTTGGCCGAGGCGCGGCCGACGAGGATCCGCACCGCGTCGCCGAACATCGCGAACGCCGGGTTCGTGGTCTGGCCCGCCCGGTAGCGGAACCAGATCTGCTGCGCGATCACCGCCAGCCGGAACAGGCCGAACACCTCGTAGAACGTCCAGTCCCCCATCTTCAGACCGGTCCGCTCCAGGTAGCGCGCCACGAACTGCTCGCGGGTGGGCATGCCGGGCAGGTGGGTGGGCTGGCGGCGCAGGAGGGCGTACAGCTCGTCGTCGTCCGCCGTGATCCAGTAGGCCATGGCCGAGCCCAGCTCCATCAGCGGGTCCCCGACGGTGGCCATCTCCCAGTCCAGCACGCCCACGATCCGCGCCGGGCCGCTCATGTCCAGGATGAGGTTGTCGAGCTTCCAGTCGTTGTGGATCAGCCGCAGGGCGGCGTCCTCGGGCCGGTGCTCGTCCAGCCAGGCCATCACCGCCTCGCCACCGGGGACGTCGTCGGTCAGCGCGCCGCGGTAGCGCCGGGACCAGCCCTCCACCTGGCGGCGCACGTAGCCCGGCCCCTTGCCCAGCTCGGCCAGGCCCGCCGCCTCGGGGTCCACGGTGTGCAGGGCGGCCAGGGTGTCGACCACGGTGTGCCCCAGCGCCCGCGCCTCGTCCGGCCCGAGGGTCGTCCCCGGCGGGAGCTCGCTGCGCAGGACCGTGCCCTCGACGTGCTCCATCACGTAGAACTCGTCGCCCAGCACCGAGGGGTCGTCGCAGAAGGCGAGCATCTGCGGCACGGCGCCGAAGTGGGGCTTGAGCCGCTGCTGCACCGTGAACTCGCGCCGCATGTCGTGCGCGGAGGCGGCCTTGCGACCGCGCGGCGGCCTGCGCATGACCAGGTCGCGGTCGGCGTACCGCAGCAGATACGTCAGGTTCGACACGCCGCCCCGGAACTGCCGGACCTGCGGCGGTCCGTCCAGTCCCGCCATCCGGCCCGCCAGCCAGGCGTGCAGGGCTGCGACGTCGAACGCGTCCTCCTCGCGGACCTCTCCGGCATCCAACGTGACTCCTTCGGTGAGACGAGAAGAAACATACTAAACGGTCGGTATGTGTCGGCGCAGGGCCGCCGCCCCCGGTGGGGGCCGTGGGCCGGATCCCGGGAAGCCGGGTCGGGATAGCAACATGCGGCAGTAAATCCTGGCTAATGAGCGGTGTGCCCATATCGCCCCATGGGGACCAGAGATGCAGATTCTCATGGTCTGTACCAGTTAGCCGGACGGATCCCTATCTCACCGCGACCCGCACGGACGTGTGCACGCGAGGACGCGGGACGCCCCCGCGTCCCGGGCTCTGGCGGCCATGAGACGACCGTCGCCGCGGCGGCCAGAGGCAACGAACTCAGGAGGACACCAGTGATCAAGCGTGGTAAACCCACCAAGAACGGGCAGGTCAAGCTCATCTTCACCCTGCCGGCCGACCAGGTGCGCGGTCAGGTCTCCCTCGTCGGGGACTTCAACGACTGGAACCCCTACGCCCACCCGATGCGCCGTGGCGACGACGGGACCTACCAGGTGGCCGTCACCGTCCCCGCGCAGCGGGCCATCTGCTTCCGGTACCTGGCCGAGGGCGGCGTCTGGTTCGACGACCCGGACGCCGACCACCACGACGAGCACGGCGGGCACCTCCGCCCGGCCGACCCGCGCGGCCAGCGCATCGAGGCCGCCCGCGCGCCGCTGCTGGAGGACCACCGGGAGCAGCCGCTCGCGGCCACCCGGTAGCCGGGCCCGCCGTCTCCGTCCGCGGGGACGGCGGCCACCGGAGCGGACCGCCGGGCGGACCACCGGAGAAGCCCCCGCTGGAGAAGCCCCCCGAGAACAGAGAAGACCACCCGTACAGACGGCAGCCGGTATCGGGCCGCACGGCGCGGCCCCGCGGCGATCCACCCCCCCGTGGCCGTCGTCCCGGCCCGCGGGCCGTACCCGGCGGGGCCCCGTGCCCCGGACGGGAGCGGATCCGCAGGCGGCCGGGACCTTCCGAAGACCCAACTGTCACCGTTTCCGGGGAGATGCGATGAGCTGTCGTAAGGCAAGCGGAGCCGCTCTGGCCGCCGCCGTGGCGTGTGCCGCGCTGGCCGGGTGCATGCCGTGGGGGAACGACGAGCCGGAGAAGAAGATCGGGGCCGCCGCGGGCAAGGCGCAGGGCGGCAAGACCGACCAGGCCGCCGTCCGCAAGGAGAAGACGGCCAGGGCCGCCCAGGCGAAGGCCAACGAACTGGGCCAGATCCCCGTCCTCATGTACCACCGGGTGGTGGACAAGCCCACGGCGCCCGACGACCGCACGCCCAAGCAGTTCCGCGCGGAGCTGGATCGGCTGGCCGCCGAGGGCTACGTCCCGATCACCGCCGCCGAGTACGTCCGCGGGCGCATCGGCATCCCGGCCGGCAAGCACCCGGTCGTGCTGACCTTCGACGACGCCTCCCCGGCCCAGCTCACCCTGGACGGGTCCGGCAAGCCCATGCCGAACACCGCCGTCGCCATCCTGCAGGACGTCGCCAGGCGCCACCCCGGCTTCCGGCCGGTGGCCACCTTCTACGTGACGCGCGACCTGTTCGGCAAGACCAGGCCGGAGGAGCAGACGCAGATGCTCACCTGGCTGCGCGAGAACGGCTTCGACATCGGCAACCACACCTACGGCCACCGCAACCTCCTCGGCATGTCCAAGAAGGAGGCGATGACCGAGATCGCCAAGGGGCACGACCTGATCGCCAAGCTGACCGGCACCGAGCCGGTGACGCTGGCGCTGCCGTACGGCAACCAGCCGAGCACGCCGGAGTGGGCGCTCAAGGGCAACTCGGGTGACGTCGCCTACACCTACGGCGGTGTCTTCCGCGCCGGGTACACCCCCGCCGCCTCGCCCTTCAGCAAGGACTTCAAGCCGACCGACCTGCCGCGCATCCGCTCGATGGGCAAGGTCAGGAAGGACGAGTGCCACCGCTTCTGCTCGACCGCCTGGCTCGACTGGCTGAAGGCCAACCCCGACGAGCGCTACACCTCCGACGGCGACGTCGGGACGGTCGCCTACGCCAAGTTCAAGGCCCCCTTCATGGCCGCGCGCTTCGCCCCCTACGCTCTTCCCTACTGAGTGTCCGAAGAGCCGGCGCACCGGGCCGGGAAGAGGTGGCGAGCATGGTCTCCGAGTTGTTCGACCCGAAGGCGTGGCGGGAGGTCGAGGGCTTCGACTTCACCGACATCACCTACCACCGGGCCGTCGACTCCGGGACGGTGCGCATCGCCTTCGACCGGCCCGAGGTGCGCAACGCGTTCCGCCCGCAGACCGTGGACGAGCTCTACCGCGCCCTCGACCACGCCCGGATGAGCCCCGACGTGGGCTGCGTGCTGCTCACCGGGAACGGACCCTCGCCGAAGGACGGCGGGTGGGCGTTCTGCTCCGGCGGCGACCAGCGCATCCGCGGGCGCGACGGCTACAAGTACGCCGAGGGCGGCCGGGTCGACCCGGCGCGGGCCGGCCGCCTGCACATCCTGGAGGTCCAGCGGCTGATCCGCTTCATGCCGAAGGTCGTCATCTGCGTGGTGCCGGGCTGGGCCGCGGGCGGCGGGCACAGCCTGCACGTCGTGTCCGACCTGACCCTCGCCAGCCGGGAGCACGCCCGCTTCAAGCAGACCGACGCCGACGTGGCCAGCTTCGACGGCGGGTACGGCTCGGCCTACCTGGCCCGCCAGGTGGGCCAGAAGTTCGCCCGCGAGATCTTCTTCCTCGGCGACACCTACACCGCCGAGGACGCCCACCGGATGGGCATGGTCAACGCCGTCGTGCCGCACGCGGAACTGGAGAAGACCGCGCTGGAGTGGGCCCGGAAGGTCAACGGCAAGAGCCCGATGGCGCAGCGCATGCTGAAGTACGCCTTCAACCTGGCCGACGACGGCATGGTCGGCCAGCAGCTCTTCGCCGGCGAGGCCACCCGGCTGGCCTACATGACCGACGAGGCGGTCGAGGGCCGCGACTCCTTCCTGGAGAAGCGCGAGCCCGACTGGAGCCCCTTCCCCTGGTACTTCTGAACCCGCTGGTACCGCTCGACCCGCGCCGTACGGCACGCTTGGGGCGTGTCGAAGCTCGGACGGCGGGTCGCGGCGGCGGCGGAGGCCGCGCTCGCCCAGCGCAAGTACGTGACCGCCATCGACGTGCTCACCGGGCTGGGCTGGCTGCACGCCCGGCACGTCGACCTCTGGCGGCAGGGCAGGGCGGCCGACCTGGAGCGGCTGGCCGCCGTGGACGGCGCGCGGATGACCGACGCGGTGGCGGCGCTGCGGGAGTGGGCCGCCGAGCGGGGGCTCACGCCGAGCGAGACCCCGTACGTGTCGGCGTCCCGGGACCGGGCGCCGCTGAGGTTCCTGTCCGCCGGAGACGACGCCTCCTTCCGCGTGCACTGGGTCTCGCCGGACATGAGCGAGGCCCGGCGCAGGCAGCTGGCCGAGCGGCAGGCCAAGGCGCCCGACCTGGTCGTGGTCGAGGCCGAGCGGCCGTGGGAGTGCGCCGGCTGCCGTGACACCGGCCCCTACCTGATCATGGAGGACGGCGCGCCGCACTGCCTGACCTGCGCCGACCTGGACCATCTGGTCCTGCTGTCCGCGGGGAACGCCGCGCTCAGCCGCCGCGCCAAGAAGGAGAGCGGGCTGGCCGCCGTGGTCGTCCGCTTCAACGCCCGGCGCAGGCGGTACGAGCGGCGGGGCGTCCTGGTCGAGGAGGAGGCGCTGGCCCGGGCCGAGGAGCAGTGCCTGGCCGACGAGGAGGTACGGCTGCGCCGCCGCGAGCGCGACCGGGAGCGGCGGGAGGGCGAGGACCTCCGCTTCCAGGCGCGGATGGCCGAGCAGATCGTCCGCCTGTTCCCCGGCTGCCCGCCGGAGCGGGCCGAGGAGATCGCCCGGCACGCCGCGCAGCGCGGCAGCGGCCGGGTGGGGCGCACGGCCGCCGCCAAGGTCCTCGACGCCGACGCGATCACCCTCGCCGTGGTCGCCTCGGTACGGCACCGCGACACCGACTACGACCGGCTGCTGATGGCCGGGGTGCCCCGGTCCGAGGCGCGCGAGCGCATCCGGGCGGAGATCGACCGGGTCCTCGCCGGCTGGCGCTCACCGGGCGGGGGGAGGACCGGGTGACGTCCGGCGGACGGGAACGGGAACGGGA
>NZ_BAAAUT010000007.1:78629-113799 GCF_039534085.1 Planomonospora alba | reverse complement strand
GGAGACGGCGGGCGGGAGACGGCGGGCGGGAGACGGCGGGCGGGAGACGGCGGGCGGGAGACGGCGGGCGGCGGGGCCGTGCGGCGCTCCCGGGGCGGGGTTCGCCCGGTGCCGGGAAAACGTCGGACCCCGCGCTCACAATGGACGGCATGGAGAAATGGCGTGAGATCCGCGAGACGCTGCGCGAGTTCGCGCTCCGCTTCCCCGGAGCCTACGAGGACCATCCCTGGGACGAGACGGTCGTCAAGGTCAACAAGAAGATCTTCGTCTTCCTCGGCGTCGAGGAGCCGACCGAGAAGTGGAGCCCGAGCCTCGGGGTGAAGCTCCCGGAGTCGAACGGCCACGCGCTGGCCCTCGACGGCGTCCGGCCCTCCGGCTACGGGCTCGGCAAGGCCGGGTGGGTGACGATCCCGCTGACGGGCGCGCTCCCGGAGACCGAGCTGCTGCTCGACTGGATCGAGGAGAGCTACCGGGCCGTGGCGCCCAAGAAGCTCGTCGCCGCGCTGGACGCGCCGGAGGGCTGACCCCGGGCCCGCGGGGCGCCGACCGTTCCGCCCGCGCCGCGACCGGCGGACCGGAGCCGCCGGCGCGGTGCCGGGGTGCGGGGCCTCCGTCACCCCGCGTCCATCATGCGGTTCTCCCACGCCCACGCCGCGATCCCGACCCGGTTGCGCACACCCAGCTTGGCCGTGATCCCGGACACGTGCCCCTTGACCGTGCTCAGCGTGATGAACAGCTCATCGGCGATCTCCTGGTTGGTCCGCCCTCTGGCGACCGCCCGGACGATCTCGGTTTCCCGCGCGGTCAGCGGCTGCGCCGGGGCCCGGCCCCCGGACCGGGACCGGGCCCCGGCTCCGCGACCGGCGAGGTGGCGTAGCAGCCGCAGTGTGATCGACGGCGAGATGAGCGCGTCCCCCGCGTACGCGGCCCGCACGGCCTCGACCAGCAGGCGCGGGCCCGCGTCCTTCAGCACGAACCCGGCCGCGCCGCAGCGCAGCGCCCCGTGGACGTACTCGTCCAGGTCGAACGTGGTGACCATGACCACCCGGGACGGGGCCACGGCCAGCGCGCGGGCGACCCCGATCCCGTCGAGGCGGGGCATCTGGACGTCCACCAGGCACACGTCCGGACGCGTCCTGCGGGCCCGCTCGATCGCCTCGACGCCGTCGCCCGCCTCAGCGACCACGGTGATGTCGGGCTGATCCTCGAGGATGATCCGCAGGCTGGCCCGGACCGCCGCCTGGTCGTCGGCCAGGAGCACCCGGATGGTCATCGGCGCCTGCGGCCGGGCACGCGCGGCGTCACCGGTGCTCCCCGGCCGGCGCGGACGGCACCGGCGGCGCTCCCCGCCGGTCGCCGACGGCCGCCGATCCTCCCCGGTGGGGGATGGTGGCGCGGACGGACCAGCCGGAGCCGGGGCGGGGACCGGCGGCCAGGGAGCCGCCGAGCGCCTCGAGGCGCTCGCGCATGCCGATGAGGCCGTACCCGGCGCGGCGGGGGCGGCGGGCGGGCATCCTCGGGGCGTCGTCTGCGACCTCGACCGTGACGGCGTCGTCGTGCTGGGTGATTCCGATGGTGACCGCGCGGGCGTGCGGGGCGTGCCGGGAGACGTTGGTCAGCGCCTCCCTCACGATCCGGTACACGGTGGCGCTCACCTGGGGCGGCCAGCCGGCCGGTTCGGCGTCCAGCCGCAGGTGCGCCCGGCGGCCGCGGCTCTCGAAGCCCTCGATCAGCTCGCCGAGCCGCTCGTGCCCCCCGGACGCGGGGGCGGCCTCGCGCAGGAGGCCGACCACGCGGCGGGTGGCGGCCAGCGCCTCCGCGCCCGCGGCCTCGATGCCGGCGAGGGACCCGTCCGCCCGCTCCGGGTGCCTGGCGGTGACGAGCCGGGCGGCCTGGGCCTGCAGCACGATGTCGGCGATGTGGTGGGCGACGACGTCGTGCAGCTCCCTGGCCAGTTCCAGCCGCTCGGCACGCCGTATCCGCTCGGCGGCGGCGCGACGGCGGGCGGCTGCCAGCCGGAGGCCGAGCCCGAGCATCAGCCCGGCGGACCAGAGCAGACCACTCAGCACCGGCACGGCCGAGGCGGGGGCGGCGAGGAGACCGCCCACCACCACTGCCGCCCCCGCCGCGGCCACGGCGCAGGCCCGGCGGGCGGGCAGCGTCCTGACCGCGGAACCGGTGAGCACCGCCAGCCCCAGGGAGGCGGCGGGGCCGGGTTCGGCGGGCAGGTGGAGGAGGCGGGCGGCGGGGACGGCGAGCGCGGCCATGGTCAGGCCCGCGACGGCGGTTCGCAGCGGATCGCGGCGGCGCGCCAGGGCGAGCGCGCACACCGCGGCCGCGACCGCCGCGCCGAACGGCCAGTGGCCGGCGCCCCAACTGCCGGCGATCCGGTACGCCTGGTAGGTCACGGCCGCCGCGAACACGGCGCCGAGCCCGGCGCCGGCCGCGACCTCGGCCCGATCGGAAACCCGCACGCCATCCAGGCTAGGAGAGGGCCCCGTCGGCCTGTACCGGCCGAAAGTACTGTCCGCTCCCTGCTTTCCACCGATCCGGGAGCGGGCCGGAGGCCGCAGGCTCAGGCCCATGTCACACGAAACGCTCCCCCCGGCACCGGAGGCCGCGGGACCGGGGCGGCCCTCGGCGGCCTTCTCCGGCCGGCCGCGCATCGCCGCGCTCGACGTGCTGCGCGGGTTCGCCCTCTGCGGGATCCTGCTCGCCAACGTCAAGCCGATCGCCCACATGGGCGGAACCGCACCGGTCGCCCAGGCGGTGGCGGTCGGGCAGGACGGCGCCGGCCCGGTCTGGCCGGCGCTCCTCGTCGACCAGCGCTTCTTTCCGATCTTCTCCCTGCTGTTCGGCGTCGGTTTCTCGCTGCTGCTGGACTCCGCGGGACGCCGCGTGCCGCGCCCGCGGGTGCCGCTGCTGCGCCGGCTCCTGGTCCTGCTCGCCCTGGGCCTGGCCCACATGTTCCTGCTGTGGCGGGGCGACGTCCTGACCGTCTACGCCGTCGTCGGCCTGCTGGTGCTGCTGCCCTCGACCTGGCTGCCGCGCCCGGTCGTCGCGGGGCTCGCGGCCGCCCTCATCGCGGCGCCGCTGCTCCTCGGCGGCAACGGCGTGCCGCTGGTGCCCGGGCTGTTCCTGCTGGGCTCGGCGCTGGCCCGGTACGGCGTGATCGACCGCATGGAGCGCTCCGCCCGCGTCCCGGCCGTGCTGGGCCTGCTCTTCGCGGCAGGGGCGGTGCCCGCCCTGTGGCTGCAGTTCGGGACGCCGATCGGCGAGGCGGCCTTCGGCCGCTGGTTCGCCCTCGCCGGACTGCTGACCGCGGGCGTCTACGTGTGCGCCCTGCTGCTCCTGCTCAGGACCCCGCTCCAGCCCGTGCTGCGGAAGGTCTTCGTGCCGCTGGGCCGGATGGCGCTGACCAACTACCTGTCCGCCACCGTCCTCGTCCTGGTGGCCGCCCGCGTCGTCGGCGGGTCGCCGGACGGCTGGTCGCCGGCCACGGTGCTCCTGATCGCCGGAGCCGTCCTCATCCCCCAGTGGCTGGCGTCCACGCTCTGGCTGCGCCGCCACCACCAGGGCCCGCTGGAATGGCTCTGGCGCTGGGCCACCTGGGCCCGGCGCCCGCCCCTGCGCCGCGTCCCCTGACCGCCGGATCCGCGTCCCCGGCCCGTGAGGGCGGGCCGGGCGGGACGGGGTCAGGTGACGGTGAGCCGCCGCTGGTAGCGCTCGTCGCGCCAGAGCTCCTTCGCCAGCACCTCGGTCAGCGTGGCCGCCGCGTCGTAGACGTCCACGTGGCGCAGGTAGAGCGGGGCGAAGCCGAAGCGGAGCACGTCGGGGGCGCGGAAGTCCCCGTGCACGCCCCGGTCGATCAGGGCGCGCATGACCGGGTAGCCGTCCGGGTGGCTGAAGCTCACCTGGCTGCCCCGCCGCTCCGGGTCGCGGGAGGTGACCAGGGTGAGCCCGTACGGCGCGCACGCCTGCTCGACCAGGTCGATGAAGAGGGAGGTGAGCGCCACGCTCTTGGCCCGCACCCGGGCCATGTCCACTCGCTCCCAGACGTCCAGCGAGGCGTTCAGCGCGGCGAAGGAGAGCACGTGCGGGGTGCTCACCGCGAAACGCCGCACCCCCTCGGCCGGGCGGTAGCCGGGCTCGAACGCGAACGGCGCGGCGTGGCCGTGCCAGCCGGTCAGCAGGTGCCGGGCCTCGGCCTGGTGGCGGGGGTGGACGTAGACGAAGGCCGGGGCGCCGGGGCCGCCGTTGAGATACTTGTAGGTGCAGCCGACCGCGAAGTCGGCCGGCGACATGTCCACCTGGTAGGCCCCGACGCTGTGGCACAGGTCCCAGATCATCAGCGCGCCGGCCGCCTGGACCCGGGCGGTCACCTCGGCGGTGTCGTGGCGGTCGCCGGTGCGGTAGTCGACCTCGGACAGCAGCACGCAGGCCACGTCCCCCGGCGCGAGCGCCTCGTCGAGGCCGTCGGCGCCGCGCACGTCGCGGATCTCGTAGCCGCCCAGCGCCTCGGTGAGCCCCTGGACCATGTAGCGGTCGGTCGGGAAGTTCTCCAGGTCGGAGACGACCACCCGGCGGCCGGGGCGCAGGCCCAGCGCGGCGGAGACGGCCTTGACGATCGCGATCGAGGTGGTGTCGCCCACCACCACCTGACCGGGGCCCGCGCCGATCAGGGGGGCGATCCGGTCGCCGGTGGAGACCGGCAGGTCGAACCAGCCGTCGGCGTTCCAGGCGCCGACCAGGCGGCCGCCCCACTCCTGCTCCACGACCCGCAGCAGGGCCGCCGAGGCGCTCTTCGGTGGCGCGCCGAGCGAGTTGCCGACCAGGTAGACCGTCCCCTCCGGGAGGGTGAACTCGTCCCGCAGGTCCTTCAGAGGGTCCTCGGCGTCGAGGGCGGCGCAGTCGGCGCGGCTGATGGTCATGACTCATCTCCAGGTTGGATCCTTACCAACCCGTCAATAATCCAGTACGGGGGCATGCGTCCGCTACCAGGTTGTATGCACTGTTTCAGAAGGAATTTCCACCCGACCCGGGGACCGACCACCCGGTCCGGCGCGGGAGCGAGCCCTCAGACGGCGCTGCGTGCCCTGGCCTCCTCCGCCAGGATGAGCGCGCCGGCGTGCTCCGCCGTACCGCGGGCCCAGGTGCCCGTGGTGGCGGCGCCGAGGGCGAGCACGGCGACCCCGCAGCCGGTGATGATCCACCACGACGCGTGCGCGGCACCGGCGAAGCCGGGGCCCGCGGTGACGGCCCCGCCCACCCCGGCGGCGATCACCGAGCCGATGACGGCGACGCCCAGCACCTGCCCGACCTGGCGGCTGGTGGAGGTGACCCCGGCCGCCACCCCGGCCTGGGAGACCGGCATCCCGGAGACCGCCGTGTTGGTGACGGGCGCGTTGAGCAGGCCCATGCCGATCCCGAACAGCACGAAGGAGGTCAGCAGCAGCGCGTCGTGGGCGCCGGTCCCCGCCACCGCGGGCAGCGCCCCCGCCGACGTCATCGCCGCGCCCGCCGCCAGCAGCGGCGGCCGCGCTCCCCGGGAGGCGACCAACCGGCCGGAGAGCGGGGCGAACAGCAGCATCATCAGCGCCATCGGCAGCAGGTACAGCCCGGCGTGCAGGGCGGTCATGCCCCGCACCTCCTGCAGGTAGAGGGTGTTGAGGAACAGGAAGCCGCCGAGCGCGGCGAACCCGCACACCGCGATCGCCGAGGCCCCGCTGAACGGCGCGCTGCGGAAGAACCTCAGGTCGATCAGGGGATCGTCCCGGCGCCGCTCGTAGAGCACGAGCCCGGCCAGCGCGCAGCAGGCGACCGCGAGGCAGCCGGTGATCACCGGGGAGGTCCAGCCGAGGACAGGGGCCTCGATGATGCCGAACGTGAGGGGCCCGAGCAGCAGGATGACCAGGAGCTGCCCGACGGGGTCGAGCCGCCGGGCCCGGGCGGCCCGGGACTCTGGGACGAACAGCGCGGTGAGGACCAGGGCCGCCAGGCCCACCGGGAGATTGATCAGGAAGACGGCGCGCCAGCCGACCGTGTCCACGAGCAGGCCGCCGACCAGTGGCCCGGCGGCCATGCTGATGCCGACCACACCGCCCCAGAAGCCGATCGCGCGGGCCCGCTCCCCGGAGTCGGTGAAGGTGTTGGTGATGATCGACATGGCCACCGGGTTGAGCATCGACCCGCCGACCGCCTGCACCACGCGGAAGGCCACCAGCCAGCCGAGGCTCGGCGCGAGGCTGCACAGCACCGAGCCCGCGGTGAACACCACCAGGCCGGTCTGGAAGACCCGGCGGCGCCCGATCCGGTCGGCGGTCGAGCCGGAGAGCATCAGCAGCGAGGCCAGCACCAGGATGTAGGCGTCGACCGTCCACTGCAGGCCGGAGACCGAGGCGTCGAGCTCGCGCCGGATGGCGGGCAGGGCGACGTTGAGGATGGTGGTGTCGAGACTCACGATCAGCAGGCTCATGCAGCAGATCGCCAGCACGCCCATGCGCCGCCGGTAGGTGAGCTCGGCCATGTGGGCACCTCGGGGAAGTCAGCGGTGGAACGCGGCTCGAACGCGACTCTGAATCCTCACATTTACCCGCACGCCGCGCGTATCACCCTGTGGTGGGGAAGTGATCCCGGAGACGGCCGTTGCACATGCTCTACCCTGGCCGTCCAGGAGAGCGAAGATCCAGGAGGGCTCCGTGGAAGCTCGGACCGAGACGGTCACCGTCGCCGACGGCTCGTTCGACCTGCACCTATGGCTCCCCGCGAGCGGTCGCGGCCCGGTCGTCCTGCTGGTCCAGGAGATCTTCGGCGTCGGGCCGTACATCAGGAAGGTCGCGGAGGACCTGGCGGCGCTGGGCTACGTCGTCGGGGCGCCGGACCTGTTCTGGCGGATCGCGCCGCACTGGGAGTCCGACCACACCGAGGCCGGGACCATGGCCTCCATGGAGGTCGCCTCCCGCCTGGACTTCACGCATGCGGTCTCCGACGCGGCCATGGCGCTGGCGCACCTGCGGGGGCTGCCGGAGTCCACCGGGCGCGGCGGCGCGCTCGGGTTCTGCCTGGGCGGTTCGATCGCCTACGTCCTGGCCGCCTCGGTGGAGATGGACGCGCTGCTCTCGTTCTACGGCTCCGGCGTGCCGGACGCCGTCGGGCTGATGGAGAAGATCTCCTGCCCGGCGCTGCTCGTCTTCGGCGGCAACGACCCCTACATCCCCCGAGACCAGGTCGCCAAGGTCGAGGGGGCCGCCTCGGTGCGGCCGAACGTCGAGATGTACGTCGCGGAGGAGGCCGGGCACGCCTTCCACAACCACGAGGCGCCGCAGTTCCACCACCCGGAGGCCGCCCGGGCCGTCTGGGCCCACGCGACGGCCTTCCTCGCCCGCCACCTCCCCGCCACCTGACGGTCCGGCCGTCCCCGCCGTCCCGCGAGCCCGGTCCCGCGCGGTCCTGAGCCCGGTCCCGGCGGCGCTCGCCACCCGCCGGTGGCGGGCCGGTCGGCGCCCTTCCCCGACGGCCGCGTCCGGCGGGACCGGGAGGAGCCGGGCGCGCGGATAGCGGTCAGGACCGTTCCACCGTAACGGACAAAGAAAACCCCCGGGGATCACCACACGGGCACGATCCACCCAAAAGAATCACGGGACCAACCTCTGTATCTGTGCGATCGTGGACAAGGCGGGGCAAGTTCTCTGGAGACGCCAAACCCGGTTGGTGACAGAGGGTGATCAAACGTGCAGCAGTCCCCGGTACCCCCCGAGACCCCGATCTATCGGCGCATCGCCGACGGGCTCCGCGAAGCGATCCTGTCCGGCGAGCTCCGGGACGGGGACCGGCTTCCGGGCGAGAACGCCCTCATGGCGCAGTACGGCATCGCCCGTGCGACCGCCAGGCAGGCCCTCTCGGTGCTCATCAACGAAGGACTGGCCGTGCCCAGGCGAGGCTCGGGGGTCTACGTCCGGCAGTTCCGGCCCATCCGGCGGCACGGCTCCCGGCGGCTCTCCCACGGGCGCTGGGGCCGGGGGCAGGCCATCTGGGACGCCGACACCGAAGGCCGGCCGTACACCGTGGACGAGGTCCACGTGGACAGGGAGACCGCCGAGGAGGACGTCGCGCGGGTGCTGGGCGGGTCCGACGTCTGGGTGCGGCGGCGGCGCTACTCGGTGGACGGGCGGCCGGTGCAGCTGTCGGTCTCCTACTTCCCCGCCGCCCTGGTGGAGGGCACCCCGGTCGTCGCCGAGGACACCGGCCCCGGCGGCGTCTACGCCCGCCTGGGCGAGCTCGGCAGCGCGCCGGCCCACTTCACCGAGGAGGTGCGGGCCCGGATGCCGCACCCGCACGAGACCGTCCAGCTCGACCTGCCCGCGGGCACCCCGGTCATCGCGATCATGCGGACCGCCTTCACCGAGGAGGGCGTGCCCGTCGAGGTCAACGAGATGGTCCTGGACGCCGCCTCATACGTACTCCAGTACGACTTCGACGCATAGATCAAGCCGATCTGTCAACCGGTAGGTTGACCTGACCCCCGCGATCATTGATTTCTCTAGAGAGGTGCCGCACCGTCGGAGATGGAACGTCACAGCGGTCCTGGGCTCGGGGAAGGGTGCGTGGATGTCTTTCGACCGGCATCTGGCAGAGATGGCCCGGGAGTTTCCCGCCTGGACGATCTGGCGGAGCGACGCGGGCCGGTGGTGGGCCACCCGCCACCACCCGCTGAGCTCTGCCCAGCGGGCGGCCGGCTGCGCGATGACCGTCGACGCGGACGGGCCGGAGGAACTGCGCGAGCAGTTACGTGACCAGGAGGAGCGGGCCGGCGGGACCGCCTCCTCCTGAGAACCGCCCGGCGGCGTGCTCCGCGGGTCTCCCGCGGAGCCGGCGCCGGGCCCCGGTCGCGGAAGCCCTCGACCCTATCGGGGGCGAGGGCTTCCGCTCGCCCCGCCCGGCGGACCCGGCCCGGTCTCCGGGCGCCTACGTGCGGACGGCGAACTCGCCGTCCCCCTCCCGGGCCGGCCCGGACCCCGGATCGGTGTCGTCGGAGGCGACGGCGTGGCGCCCCTGGCGCGTCACCGGGCGCGGCTCCTCGCCCTCCTGCGCCGGGCGCGGCTCCTCGGTCTCGTCCTCGACGATCACGCGGACCGCCTCGACGTCGACCTCGGGGACGGCGTGCGGGCCGGACCGCTGCGCCTCGGAGCCGGCGGGCGGCACGGGCTCCCCGCCGACGGGCCAGGCGACCACGGCGGAGGAGACGGGGACCCCGGCGGCGGACGCCGGGACGGCGGACCCGGAGGACCCGGAGGACTCGGCGGACTCGAAGGTGGCGGCGGGCTCGGCGGGTTCGGAGGTCGCGGCCGGCGGGGCGGAGGACGCGGCGGCGCCGGAGGCGGCCGGAGGCAGGACCGCGGCCTCATCGATCAGCGGACCGGCGGTGTTCTCCCGGTGGATCAGGTCGCCGAGGACCGCGCCCATCTCGTTGAGGCGGCGCATGACCTCGCGGTGGGTGTCGGTGAGGTAGGCGACGCGGCGGCCGGTGCTCTCGTCCAGGATCGCGGCGCGCTGCTGGGCGGCGCTCAGCGTGGCATGGGCCTCGGCGTTGGCCGACGACACCGCCGACTCCGCCTCGGCCCGCGCCCGCGTCAGGGTGGACTCCGCCTCCGCCCGCGCCCGGCCGAGCGTCTCCTCGGCCTCGCTCCGCGCCGCGCTGATCGTCCGCTCGGCCTCGCTCCGTGCGCGGTTCAGGGTGGACTCCGCCTCCGCCCGCGCCCGGCCGAGCGTCTCCTCGGCCTCGGCCCGGGCCGTTCCCAGCAGTTCCTCCGCCTCACCGCCGGCCTGGGTGAGCCGCTGCTCGGCGGTGGCGGTGGCCTCCGTGACCCGGCGCTCGGCCTCCTGCTGCGCGGCGGTGAGGATGCCCTCGGCCCGCTCGTGGGCGGAGGTGACCAGCCGCTCGGCCTCGGCGGCCGCCTCGTCCCGCAGCCGGGCCGCCTCGGCCTCGGCGACCTCCCGCTTGGCCGCGGCCTCCTCCTCGGCGAGCTTCAGGATCTGGCTGAGGCGCTGGCCGAGCTCGTCGTAGTCCTGGGGGGCCTCGGAGAGCCTGCGCCGGGCCTCGGCGAGCTCCAGCCTGCTCTGCTCCGCCTGGTCGATCGCCCGCGCGACCCGCTCCTCCAGGTCGCGGATCTGGTTGCGGGTGCGGATCATGTAGTCGTGCACCTGGCGGCGGCTGTAGCCCCGCATGACGACCTCGAACGAGTCCTCATGCATCAGGTCGGGAAAACTCTCGTGCTGGTTCGTCATGGCATTGTCCGTGGAGGTCGCGTGGCGGAAAAGGAGACGTCAGAGACGACTCTGCTGTCAACCACCCGTAACCGCAACCGGAACGGAGACATGCTTGCGGAAATATCGGACACACTCACGGCCCGTAACATCGTCTCCATGAACCTCACGCCGCACATCGCCGCCCTGGACGGCGGCGCCGCCCCGGACATCCACCCCGACGCCTACGTCGCGCCCGGCGCGGTGGTCGTCGGCCGGGTGCGGCTCGGCCGCGCGGCGAACGTCTGGTACGGCTCGGTCCTGCGCGGCGACGACGAGGCGATCGAGGTCGGCGAGGAGTGCAACGTCCAGGACCTGTGCTGCCTGCACGCCGACCCCGGCGAGCCCGCCGTGCTGGAGCCCCGGGTCAGCCTCGGCCACAGGGCCACGGTGCACGGCGCGCACGTCGAGACGGGGGCGCTCATCGGGATCGGCGCGATCGTGCTCGGCGGGGCGCGCATCGGGGCGGGCACGCTGGTCGCCGCGGGGGCCCTGATCGGCCCCGGCAAGCGGATCCCGTCGGGGGTGCTGGTGGCGGGCGTGCCGGGGAGGATCGTCCGCGAGCTCACCGACGACGACCGCGCCTCCTTCGCCCGCACCCCGGACAACTACATGGCCAAGGCCGCGCGCCACCGCGCCGCGGTCCCGCTGCCCGCCGTACCCGGTTCCTGAGACCGTCCCGGAGGCCCGGGCCCGACCCACCCGGCTCCGGGGACCGTCAGGTCCCGGGGCCCGTTCGGGGCCGCCGGTACCATGACGCCGTGCGGCACTGGGACGGTTTCGACGCCATCGAGGGCGACGTGCGCACCATGGTCGCCGATCCCCGCTGGCCGTCGCTCCCGCTGCTCGCCCGCGCCCAAGCCGTCGCGCTGCGCACGCTGGTCACCCCGG
This sequence comes from Planomonospora alba, assembly GCF_039534085.1. Classification (NCBI taxonomy): domain Bacteria; kingdom Bacillati; phylum Actinomycetota; class Actinomycetes; order Streptosporangiales; family Streptosporangiaceae; genus Planomonospora; species Planomonospora alba. Next base: position 102,606 of record NZ_BAAAUT010000007.1, on the reverse strand, counting down.
ACGGCGGCCGGTGGCTGTTCGGGGCGCACGGGCGGTGGTACCGGCAGGACCCGGCCGACGGCCGCTGGCACCTGTCCCCTCCGCCCGCCGACCCGGGGCTGCGGGCCTCGGCGCACGTCGTGCAGGCCACCTCGGTGGTCCCGCTCCACCTCGTCCCGGCCGGTCCCGACGTGACCGCCGACCGCGGCTCGGTCCAGGCGTTCGTCGGCCCGGACGTGCCGCCCCGGATCACCGAGCGGGTCCGCGGGCTGCTCGCCTCCCAGCGGGGCAGGCGTCCGGAGGACTTCCCCGTGCACGGCGCGTTCGCGGGCCTGTTCGCCGCCGAGGTCGCCGGTACGGTCGCCGCGATCTGGGGCACCCTCGTGTGGTGCGCCTACGCGCCCGCCTTCGACGGCAACGAGGTGCTGCTGTCGATGTTCGGCGAGTTCCTGGCCCGCCCGCTCCCGGGCGACGAGTGGGTCCGCTGGCTGCCGTCCGCCTCCCTCGACGACCTGGCCGCGCTGTACGGCGAGCGCGTGCGGGCCGGCCACCCCGAGGCCGGGCGCCGGCTGGTCGCGCTGGTGGCCGAGACAGCCGAGGCCGTGCTGTCCGACCCCCGCTTCCGCCCCCGGGCCCGCGCGCTGCTGGCGATGGTCGAGCCGATCCTGCACCGGACCGGGGAGGACGCCTCCGCCGCCCACCGGGGCGACGAGGCCCTCCGGCGGGCGTGGCTGACGCGCCGCCCCTCCCACGTGGTGCTGGCCGAGGACGCCCCCGGCGACCACTTCCAGCACGTCTTCTACGACCTGGTCCGGACGCTGGACTTCGTCGCCGCCAAGGGGGCCGACCCCCGGGCGGTGGCGGTCTCCCTGCTCGCCGCCGACCTGGCGGCCCACGCGCCCCGGGCGGCCGAGCGCGTGTACCCGTGGCTGGACCCGGAGCTGCGCCACCTGCTGCACGCCGTGCTCGCCGATCCGGCGCACCCGCTGCGGCGCTGCTGGCCCCGGCCGGGCGGCGTGCCGCACTTCCCCGAGGCCGCCGCGCTGCCCTCCGCGCTCCACCCGCCGGACCGGGACTCGGCCGCGGCGCTGCTGGGCGCCTCCTACGCCACCGGGCTCGCCTGGTGCCGGCTGTCGGAGACCGAGGCGCCGGAGCGGGGGTTCGCCACGGCCGCGGCGGTGGTGCACCGGCTGGCGCACGAGCGGGACGACCCGCTGCCGCACACCTCCGGGACGTCCACCTGGCCCGGCTTTTGAGCACCCCGCCGGATTCAAACCACTAATCCGGATATTTCATCCTTACTTCGCCTATACCCTTCTCCTCCCCCGGCTGCCGCACAATTAGCTGAATCGTGATCTCGCAATCGGGAAATGACCCTTCAGGGTACGGGGCGGCGCCGGAGGGAATGGCCCCGATGGGCCATGGGCACGCAAGACCGCCCGCCGTACCCTCGAAGTGGGTGTGGGCTGCGGAAGGAAGGACGACGCGGTGGGGCACGACGACCTGGACCTCAGGGTCCACGACCGTGTCGCGTTGGACGAGATCGCGCTCTACGCCGAGGTGCTTACCGCCGTCGCTGGCAGCGAACGGCCCCTCACCTTGGCCGAGCTCGACAACGCGCTCGGATTGAGCGCTTCGGCGACCTGCTGAAGCCACGGGATAGAACCGCGAGACCCGTCCCGGACTCCCCCGGAGGGGGTCCGGGACATGGTCCGCAAGGACGCCCGGGACCAGTCCCGGGGGACACGGGGGACTAGTCCGGAGCGGGGAGACGCACAGGACCGGTCAGGAGCGCACCAGCCGGGCGATCGCCGCCGAGGCCTCCTTGACCTTCGCCTCGGCCTCGGGACCGCCGGTGCCGATGGCCTCCGCGACGCAGTGGCCGATGTGGTCCTCCAGCAGGCCCAGCGCCACCGCCTGCAACGCCCGGGTCGCGGCCGACACCTGGGTCAGCACGTCGATGCAGTAGGCGTCCTCCTCCACCATCCGCTGCAGGCCCCTGATCTGTCCCTCGATCCGCCGCAACCGGGTGAGATAGGCCTGCTTGTCTCCGCTGTACCCATGCATGACCCAACGGTACCCGCGTCAGAGGCGCCCGGAGGTCTCCGCGATCAGTTTCTCCCACCGCTCGGCCACCGCGGGCGCCCCGTAGCCCGCCGCGGCCTCCAGCGCGCCCGCCGCCAGCTCCCGGCGCCGGCGCTCGTCGTCGATGAGGCCGAGCAGCGCGGCGGCGTACGCCCCGACCTCGTCACCGCCCTCGGGGACCAGGACGCCGCTCCGGCCGTCCACCACGAACTCGCCCGGCCCCCGAGCGCCGCCGAAGCCGACCACCGGCACCCCGCTGGCCATCGCCTCGATCACGGTCATGCCGAGCGCCTCGGCCCGCGACGTCACCGCCACGATCGACGCCTTGGCGAACTCCCCGCCCAGGTCGGGCGTGGTCCCCATGAAGTAGACGTGGTTGTGCAGGTGCAGGTCGGCGACCAGGGCCCGCAACCGCTTCTCCTCGGGACCCGAGCCGTACAGCCGCAGGCGCCAGTCGGGGCGCTTGCCCGCGACGACGGCGAAGGCGCGGATCAGCCGGTCGTAGGCCTTCACCGGCACCCAGCGGCCGCCGGCGGCGACGATGCGGTTGTCCATCCGCGAGCGCGGCCAGGGCCCGGCGGGCAGCGCGTCCCGGATGAGCCGGACCCCGACCTCCCCTTCCAGCAGGCGCTCCCACTCCGCGCGGCCGCTCTCGGTGGCCGCGACGACCGCGTCCAGGCGCGGATAGAACCTCCTGATCGGGCCCGGCACCGGCGGGCGGTCCCACTCCCGGGCGATCCGCACGGTCTCCCGTGGGGCGTGCCGGGCCGCCTGCACGCTCAGCCCCGGCCGGGTGGTGATCAGCACGTCCGCCCGCAGGCCGCGCAGCCGCCGCCAGAGGGCGACCTCGGCGCGCATCTCCCCTGCCGGGAGCAGGTGGCGCACCCCGGGCCGGGCGTCGACCAGCCAGGAGAGCCGCACCTTGGCGCGGATCGGGAAGAAGGGCCTGTCCCGGTGCCGCCGGACACTGACGATCTCCACGTCGTGGCGCTCTGCCAGCTCGCCCGCGAGGTTGACGACCGAGCGGACGTCCCCCCGCATGCCGTCCACCGAGGGGACGAGCAGGCAGATCCTCACGCGCCCACCTCGATCCTGAGCTCGTCGTCCGGCGTGTAGCAGGGTTTGATCGGGACCCCGTCGATCCGGGCGGCCGGGTAGTGCAGGCGGCGGCGCTTGCCGTCCACGTCGTCCAGGCGCGCGGCCAGGCGGAGCGGGCCGGACAGGCCCTCCACCTCCAGCTCCGGCTCCCACAGGCCGGGCCGGGCGGGCGCGGCGTCGACCACGTCGCACAGCGACAGGGCCGCGTGGAAGCGCACCCCCTGGACCGTCGCGGCGACGGACAGCCCGGCGTCCGGGTCGTCGCTGCGGCGCAGCGCCAGGCGGGCCTCGTGGCGGGACTCGTCGTCCTCCAGGCCGGTGAAGGCCAGCAGCCCGGTGACCTCGAAGCGGCCTTCCCTGAACCAGACCGCGCGGACCTCGGCGGCCGGCCGTACCTCGTCGACCTTCAGGGCGAGATAGCCGCCCTGCGTCCGGTAGGCCCGGTAGGCCCGGGTGCGGCGGCCGAGCGCGTAGGCGTCGAGGTGGTCGAGGGAGAAGCCGGGGTCGACGCTCCTCAGCCGGGTGCGCGCGCCGTCCCGCGCGAGGTAGGCGTCCCAGCGGCCGGGGCCGAGCGCGAGCGGGGCGAGGGAGACCGCGAGCGTCGCGTCGCGCGCCCGGGCGCCCGGGGCGCCCAGCGGCACCCGGCACTCGGCCTCGCCGCTCCGCTGCCGCAGCACCAGCTCGGTGTCCTCGGTGAGGGGGTCGTCGATCGCCAGCCGGAGGGAGAGAACGTCGGCCAAGGTGACTTCGGCATCCGTGACGACGGCACGCACCGCCGGCCCCCTCCCCCTCGAATGAGCTACGCGACGTTGAGGTTACCGTGATTTTCCCGTTATGTGAAAGAGAGGTTTAGGGGCGGCCGTCCTTTTCGCATTTGCCTGACAAAAGTCAGGCGCGGCCCGTGGAGAAACGGGCCGCGCCTGTTATCCGATCAAGAAATGACGATCAGGAAGCCTCGACCGGCTCGCCCTTGATCGACTTGATCAGCAACTGCGAGACGTCCACGACCTCGAGCGTCTCCTTCGCCTCTCCGGCGTTCTTCTTCTCGTTGATCGAGTCGCCCAGCATCACCAGGCAGAACGGGCAGGCGGTGGAGATGGTGTCCGGATCGGTGGTCAGCGCCTCGTCCACGCGCTCGGTGTTGATGCGCTTGCCGAGCCGCTCCTCCATCCACATCCGCGCGCCGCCGGCGCCGCAGCAGAAGCCCCGGTCCTTGTGGCGGTGCATCTCCTGGGTCTTGACGCCCGGCACCTTGGACATGATGTCGCGTGGCTGCGCGTACACCTTGTTGTGGCGGCCGAGGAAGCACGGGTCGTGGTAGGTGATCTTCTCCTCGATCGGGGTGACCGGGACCAGCTTGCCCTCGTCGACCAGCTTGGCCAGCAGCTGGGTGTGGTGGACGACCTCGTAGGTCCCGCCCAGCTGCGGGTACTCGTTGGCGAGGGTGTTGAAGCAGTGCGGGCAGGTGGCGACGATCTTCTTGACCCCGGCCTCGTTCAGCGTCTCGATGTTCTGCTGGGCCAGCATGTTGAACAGGAACTCCATGCCCAGGCGGCGGGCCGGGTCACCGGTGCAGGCCTCCATCGGGCCGAGCACCGCGAACTTCACGCCCGCGATGTGCAGCAGCTCGGCGACCGCCTTGGTGGTCTTCTTCGCCCGGTCCTCCAGCGCGCCGGCGCAGCCCACCCAGAACAGGTACTCGGTGTCCTCGGGCATCTTCTCGTCGATGAGCTGGACCTCGAAGTCGAGCTCCTCGATCCAGTCCGCGCGCTTCATCTCGGACATCCCCCACGGGTTGCCCTTGTTCTCGAGGTTCTTGACCATGACACCGGCCTCGGTGGGGAAGTTCGACTCCACCATCACCTGGTAGCGGCGCATGTCGAGGATGTGGTCGATGTGCTCGATGTCCACCGGGCACTGCTCGACGCAGGCGCCGCAGTTGGTGCAGGACCACAGCACGTCCGGGTGGATGACGCCGTCCTCGCCGACCAGCGGCTTCTCCAGCAGCGCGAGCACGTCCTGGCCCGCGTGCGCCCGCTGCTCCTCGCCCATCATCAGGTACGGCGCGACCTTGAAGGCGTGGTCGCGCTGGTCGAGGATGAGCATCTTCGGGGAGAGCGGCTTGTCGGTGTTCCACGCCGGGCACTGCGACTGGCAGCGGCCGCACTCGGTGCAGGTGTAGAAGTCGAGGAAGCCCTTCCAGGTGGTGTCCTCGATCTTGCCGCGGCCCAGCTTGTCGCCGTCGAGGTCCTCGTCCTCGAAGTCGACGACCTTGCCGTCGATGCGCATCTCCGGGGCCGCGCCGAGGGCGTCGGGCCGCCGGGAGAAGAGCACGTTCAGCGGCGCGGTGAAGATGTGCAGGTGCTTGGAGTTCACCACGATGACCAGGAACACCAGCATGACGCCGATGTGCAGCAGCAGGCCGATCTCCTCCAGCAGGGTGCTGGTCGGCAGGATCCTCGCGACCGCCTCGGAGGCGAACGCACCGGACTCGTAGGGGAAGTTCCCGGTGTTGACCGCGGCGCCGCGGGCGAGGAAGAGCGTCCAGATCACGTTGAAGATCATGAACAGGACGAGCCAGGCGCCGCCCAGGTGCGAGCCGGAGAAGCGGGAGCCGCGGCCGAGCTTCTTCGGGGAGTTCTTGATCCGGATGACCGTGAAGGCGGCCAGGCCGAGGAGGCAGGCGACCGCGATGAAGTCCTGCAGGAAGCCCAGGACCGGCCAGGTGCCGATGATCGGGATGTGGAAGTCCGGCTTCCCGGTGACCGCACCCTGGATGATCGCGCCGTACGCCTCGACGTAGACCGTGGCCAGGATGAAGAACGCCCACATGACGAAGAAGTGCGCGACGCCGGAGGGCGTCCACTTCAGCAGCTTCTTCTGTCCGAAGACCTCGACCAGCTGGGCCTTGACCTCAGCGCCGATGTTGTTCCTGGCGTATTCGATCCGCTCGGGCGCGGGCGGCCCGACGACGGCGAGCTTGTACAGGAACAGGACGCGGCGCGCGGCGAGCGCGAGCGCGACGACTGTCATGACGAGCCCGATGACGGCTACCCAGAGCACGGGTCCTCCTACAGACGGCGTTGGCTGCCAGCGTATGACCGCCGGTCACCCACAATGACCACAGGTCGCCCCGAATCCTACCCGTGGGTAACTTGAGCCCGGAATGGGAATCGCGGTGAACGTGGTCACCATATGGTCAATTCCCAGTCTAGAACAATGCTCTAGATGCTCAGGAACGGCTCCCGGTCACCGGGATCCCGCCAGATAGCGCTGGATCGCAGGCGCGAGCAGCTCGACGAGCTCCTCCGTGCCGGCCGAGGCGAGCGGCTCCAGCCGGAGCACGTACCTCGCCATGATCACGCCGAACATCTGCGCGAACGCGGCCTCCAGCCGGATCGGCGGGATGTCCAGCGCCTCCGCCACCCGCACCAGCAGCGCGCGCGTCATGAACTCCCGGATCATCCCGGCGGCCTCGTCGTTGGTCATCGCCGTGCGCACCATCGCCATCACCGGCTGGCGGGCCTCGGCGTCCGCGGTCGCCGCGAGGATGTAGCGGACCAGCCGCTCGCCCATCTGCTCGCGCGGCCCGGACAGGACCCGGGGGATCACCTCCTCGGGATCGACCGGCAGCTCCATCGCCGCGACGAACATGCCCTCCTTGGAGGAGAAGTAGTGGTGGACCAGGGCCGGGTCCACCCCCGCCTCCCGGGCGATGCCCCGGATCGTGGCCCGGTCGAACCCCTTCTCCGCGAAGACCCTGCGCGCCACCGCGAGGATCTGCCCGCGCGTGTCCGCCGAGCCCGGCCGCCGGCGCGGCCGCCGCCGCGCCGTACCCGCCGCCCCCCGGCCGGGCCCGTCCCCTGGCCCCCCCGCCCCGTCACCGCCGCCGGCCCGCCCGGCCGCCGTCACGCGGTGGCCGAGGCCGCGAGGTGCAGCCGGGCGAAGGCGAGCGCCTCGGCGAGGTCGTCGATCCGCGCGGTACGGCTCGGCGCCTTGCGCGTGTTGACCTCCAGCACCACCAGGCCGCCGAAGCCGTTGGCCGCCAGCCGCTCCAGGATCGGCGCGCACGGCTGGTTGCCCCGCCCCGGGACCAGGTGCTCGTCCTTGTTCGGGATGCCGACCCCGTCGGCCAGGTGCAGGTGGGCCACCCGGTCGCCGAGCTTGGTGAACATCTCCCAGGCGTCGACGCCCGAGACCGCCGTGTGCGACAGGTCCAGGGTGACCTGCGGGAAGTCGTAGTCGACCGGATTCCAGTCCGGGGAGTACGGCACGACCTTGTTGCCCCGGGCGCGCAGCGGGAACATGTTCTCCACCGCGAAGACCACGTCGGTCTCCTCGCGCATCCGCGCCAGGCCGATCTCGAAGTCGCGCGCGTAGTCGCGCTGCCAGCGGAACGGCGGGTGCACCACCACCGTCTGCGCGCCCACCCGCTCGGCGGCCCGCTGGGCGCGCTTCAGCTTGGCCCAGGGGTCCTTGCCCCAGACCCGCTGGGTGACCAGCAGGCAGGGCGCGTGGATGGCGAGGATCGGCAGCTGGTAGTGGTCCGACAGCCGCTCCAGGACGTCGATGTCCTGGCTGACCGGGTCGGCGCCCACCATGATCTCCACGCCGTCGTATCCCAGACGCGCCGCCAGCTCGAAGGCATCCGGGGTGCGCTCCGGATACACCGACGCCGTGGACAGCGCGATCTTCGCACTGGGCACTCGGATGACGCTCATCGGAGCCGTTCTCGCCTTCGGATCGGAGTGAGTCTGTCCGCGAACGCCGCGGTGCCCGTCGCCCCGCGCGCTCACTACTTGCCAGAGTAAGCGCGTCGGGGCCCCGATGGCTTCCAGCCACCCCTGTGCGACATGTATCACGCCGCTACGGTGGTGGCATGCCGCGGTTCGTCGAAGGTGCCATCCCCAGCCCCAACATCTGGAACACCCCCCAGGTCTACGAGCTGGAGAACCGCGCGGTCGACCCCGAGGGCCGGGCCGCGGCCGCGATGGCCGCCGTCCGGCCGCTCGCCGGCGCGACCGTCCTCGACATCGGCTGCGGCACGGGCTACCACCTGCCCGCCCTGTCCGCCACGGCGGCGCGCGTCATCGGCGTCGAGCCCCACCACGGCCTCGTCGAGCTCGCCAGGCGGCGCTGCCGCCCCCTGCCGAACGTCGAGGTCCATGCCGCCGCCGCGCAGGAACTGCCGCTCCCCGACGCCTCGGTGGACGTCGCCGTGGCCCGCTGGGCCTACTTCTTCGGTCCCGGCTGCGAGCCCGGCCTGGCCGAGCTCTCCCGGGTCGTACGGCGCGGCGGCACGGCCTTCGTGATCGACGTCGACGCCGCCCGCGGCGACTTCGGCCGCTGGTTCCGCCGTTCCATCCCGGCCTACTCCCCGCAGGCCGTGGCGGACTTCTGGGCCCGCCAGGGCTGGCAGGCGCAGCCCCTCGACCTGCGCATGGCCTTCGAGCGCCGCGCCGACCTGGAGGCCGTGCTGCGCATCGAGTTCACCCCCGAGGTCGCCGCTGCGGCCATCGCCGAGACGCCGGGCCTGGAGATCGCATATCCCAACGTGCTGCGCTGGAAGCACTTCTGACGGCTCCGCCGTGCCCGGAGCCTGCGCGCGGCCGCCCGGCGGCTCCGGTCCCGCTCCAGGAGGGCCTCAGGGCCCGCTCCCGGACCGCTCCGGGACGGCCGCCCGCTCCGTCAGGCCGCCGCCGGTTCCGTCAGGCCGCCCCCATCGGGTGCCGGCGGCGCACCAGGGGCGTGACCGCGCCCACCCCCAGCAGCACGAGCAGCGGGGCCAGGACCAGGCCGAGCAGGACCCCGGCGAGGACGTCGTGCGGGTAGTGCACGCCGACGAACACCCGGGAGAAGGCCATCACCGCCGCCAGCGGCAGCACGAAGGCGGCCAGCGCCCGCCAGGCGAGGACGAGCGTGCCCGCCGCCGCCCCCGCGATCACCGAGTGGTTGCTCGGGAAGGACCAGTCCCCCACCTCGGGGCAGACCGCGATGGTCACCAGGTTCCGGCAGGGCCGGTCCTCCCTGACGAGGATCTTGATGAGCTCGCTGAGCAGGTAGACGGCGACCACGGCCACCGGGCCCAGCAGGACCAGCGCCATGTCGCGGGGACCGCGGCCGCGCGCCCGCCACCAGGCCGCCACGAAGAGCGCGGCGAACACGAACAGCCCCGCGTCCGTGCCCGTCTCGGCGAGAGCGTGCACCCACGAGGGGGTGCCCTGGGCGAACTCGACGATGTCGCGGTACACGGCCGTCCTCCTGAAGCGGTGGTGAACATCTGGTAAACGAAGGATCTTATGGCGCGCCCCGGCCCCTCGGACCGGCGCCCGCGCCCGCGCGGCCCCGGCCCGCCCTCCGGAGCGGCCCGCGCCCCCGGCGGAGCGGTCCCCGGCCCGGGGGAACGGCGCCCCGGGGAACAGCGGCCCGGCGCTTGACCTTGACACCGGCGTCAGGGTTTACGGTCGTCGCGAGGAGGGGCCATGCGGATCGGGGAGCTCGCCCGGCGGGCGGGCGTCAGCACCAGGGCGCTGCGCTACTACGAGCAGCAGGGCCTGATCGCCGCGCGGCGGTCGGCCAACGGGTACCGGGAGTACGACGAGGACGATCTCCGGATCGTCGCCGAGATCCGCTCGCTGCTCACCGTGGGCTTCACGCTCGCGGACGCCAGGCCGTTCGTGGCGTGTCTGCGGGCCGGGCACGCCACCGGCGGGTCGTGCCCGGACTCCGTGGCCGTCTACCGGCGCAAGCTGGCCGCCCTCGACGAGGAGATCCGCACGCTGCTGGCCCGGCGGGCCGAGGTCGCCGCGCAGCTGTCCGCCGCCTGTCCGGGATGCGCGCGCAAGGAGCAGGGAGAGAAATGATCACTTTGACCGCGGAGAACTTCGACGAGCAGGTGCTCCGGAGCGACAGACCCGTCCTGGTGGACTTCTGGGCCGAGTGGTGCCCGCCGTGCAAGATGATCGCCCCCGTCCTGGAGGAGATCGACGCCGAGTACGGCGACCGCGTCACCATCGCCAAGATCAACGCCGACGACCACCCCGAGATCACCCTGCGGTACGGCGTGCTCGGCCTGCCCACGCTCAACCTCTACTCCGGCGGCGAGGTCGTCCGGCAGATCAAGGGCGCCAGGCCCAAGCGCATGCTCCTGGCCGAGCTGGAGGGCTACATCTGACCGGCCCCGCCGGGCCCGGGGCACGCCCGCCCCGGTCCCGGTCCCGCCCGGTCCCACCCGGCGCGGCCGGTGCGGCCGTGCCGGGAGCGCGGGCGCGGCGGGCGGGCCGGGCGGGTGAAAGTTGTCGGCCGGTGCCGGTACCGTGCGGCCATGGCGAAGAAGCCCGGTTATCGCTGTGGTGAGTGCGGTTGGCAGACCGCCAAGTGGGTGGGGCGCTGCGGTGAGTGCCAGGCCTGGGGCACCGTCGAGGAGGAGAGCGCCCGCGCCGGCGTGCACGTGGCCACCGGCGGCGCGGTCTCGGCGCCCGCCGTCCCCATCGGCCAGGTCAAGGCCGAGGTCGCGCACGCGCGCAGCACCGGCGTGCCTGAGCTCGACCGGGTGCTCGGCGGCGGCCTGGTGCCGGGCGCGGTCGTGCTGCTGGCCGGGGAGCCCGGCATCGGCAAGTCCACGCTCCTGCTGGAGGCCGCCTCCAAGATCGCACGCGGGCAGACCGTGCTCTACGTCACCGGTGAGGAGTCGGCCGCCCAGGTGCGGGTCCGGGCCGACCGGATCGGCGCGATCCACGACGACCTCTACCTCGCGGCCGAGACCGACCTGGGCGCGCTGGTCACCCACGTGGAGAAGGTCCAGCCCGGCCTGCTCGTGGTCGACTCCGTGCAGACGATCGGCTCGGCGCAGGCGACCGGGGTGCCCGGCGGGGTGACCCAGGTCAGGGAGGTCGCCGGAAACCTGGTCAGGATCGCCAAGGAGCGCGGCATGGCCACGGTCCTGGTCGGCCACGTCACCAAGGAGGGCTCGATCGCCGGCCCCCGCACGCTGGAGCACCTCGTCGACGTGGTGCTCCACTTCGAGGGCGACCGCCACTCCCGGCTCCGCATGGTCCGCGCGGTCAAGAACCGCTACGGCCCCGTCGACGAGGTCGGCTGCTTCGACCTGCACGAGGGCGGCATCGAGGGCATCGCCGACGCCAGCGGGCTGTTCGTCTCCCACCGCGCCGAGCCGGTCCCCGGCACGTGCGTCACGGTCACCATGGAGGGCACCCGGCCGCTCCCCGCCGAGGTGCAGGCGCTGGTGGCGCGGACCGAGGCCCAGCAGCCGCGCCGCTCCTCCTCAGGGCTCGACCCCTACCGGGTGACGATGGTGCTGGCCGTGCTGGAGCGGCGGCTCAACGCCAAGCTCGGCGGGTGCGACGTGTTCACCGCGACCGTGGGCGGCATCAAGCTCGCCGATCCGGCGGTCGACCTGTCGGTGATGCTCGCGGTGGCCAGCGCGGCAGGCGACCGGCCGCTGCCCGCGGGGCTGGTGGTGCTGGGCGAGGTGGGCCTGGCCGGCGAGCTCCGCCAGGTCCGCGACGTGCGGCGCCGCCTGTCGGAGGCCGCGCGGCTGGGCTTCACCCGAGCGCTGGTCCCGGCGGGCTCCCTCGACACCGACCGGGGACGGCGCGGCGAGCGCTCCCTGGTGCGCGTCGACGGCCGGGCCACGACCTTCGCCCCGGGCTTCGACGTCATCGAGGCGGAGAACGTCTGGGACGCCCTCCGCCACGTCACGGGCTGAGGCCTGCTCCCGGCCGGCGCCCGTCGCGGACGTCCCCGCCCCGCCGCGGACACCGGCGGTGCCCGTCGCGGGGGGTGATCCCTGACCGATCGAGGGCTTCGCCGGTAAGCTGGGCGCCGGAGCCCGGCGGGCCTGCGGTGCGGGCACGGGCTCTCGACACGGACCACGGGGGTCATGTGGGATCAACCGACAAGGGGCTTGACGAGCGCCGCAGAGCCGTCCTCGCCTCGGTCGCCCCGGGCACGGCGCTACGCGACGGCCTCGAGCGCATCCTGCGCGGGCACACGGGCGGCCTGATCGTGCTCGGATACGACGAGGTGGTCGAGTCGATCTGCAGCGGCGGGTTCGAGCTGGACGTCGAGTTCTCCGCGACGCGGCTGCGCGAGCTGGCGAAGATGGACGGCGCGATCGTGCTGAGCTGCGACGGCGACCGGATCGTGCGCGCGGCCGTGCACCTGATGCCCGACCCGTCCATCCCCACCGACGAGTCCGGGACCCGGCACCGCACCGCCCAGCGGGTCGCGGTGCAGACGTCCTTCCCGGTCGTCTCCCTCAGCAAGTCCATGCGGATCATCGCCCTCTATCTCGACGGCGTGCGCTACGTGCTGGAGGAGTCGGCGGCGATCCTGTCCCGGGCCAACCAGGCCCTGGCCACCCTCGAACGCTACAAGTTCCGCCTGGACGAGGTCTCCGGCACGCTCTCGGCCCTGGAGATCGAGGATCTGGTGACGGTCCGCGACATCGCGGTGGTCCTCCAGCGGCTGGAGATGGTCCGCCGGATATCCGACGAGATCGCGGAGTACGTCGTGGAGCTCGGCACGGACGGCCGGCTGCTCTCCCTGCAACTGGACGAGCTGGTCGCCGGGACGGAGACGGACCGGGAGCTCATCCTGCGCGACTACCTGCCCACGACGGGCCGCCGCGCCCGCACGGTCGCCGAGGCCCTCCAGGAGCTCGACCGGCTCTCCTCCACCGACCTGCTCGACCTGTCCACGGTGGCCCACGTGCTCGGCCACACGGGCGCCGGTGCGCTGGACACCCCGGCGAGCCCCCGGGGGCACCGCATGCTGGCGAAGATCCCGCGCCTGCCCGCCGCGGTCGTCGACCGCCTGGCCGAGCAGTTCGGCAGCCTCCAGAAGCTCCTGGCGGCCAGCAACGACGACCTCCAGGAGGCGGGCGGGGTCAGCGAGACCCGTGCCCGCCACATCCGCGAGGGCCTGTCCCGCCTGGCCGAGTCGTCCATCCTCGAACGCTACGTCTGACGGGCGCCCCGGGGCGCCCGGAGAAGGCGGTGGCGCGGCGCGCGGGCCGCCCGTCCAGGAGCCCGGCAGCAGCACAGCCCGTCCAGGAGCCGAGCAGGAGCCCGGCTCGTTCAGGAGCCCAGCTCGGCGAGCATCGCCGTGATCTGGGCGGAGCGCGACCTGTCGATCCTGCGGGCCAGCTCGACCACCTCGGGGTGCCTGCCGGTGCGGACCTCGGTGCGGGCCATGTCGACGGCGTTGTGCTGGTGACCGATCAGCATGTTCAGGAACTTCACGTCGAAGTCGGCGCCGCGCGCCGCCCCGAGTTCCGCGATCTCCCGCGGGCTGGTGGTGTGCAGGCCGCCGTGCGCGTCGTGCGCGCCCGGCGGAGCGGTCAGCGGACGGCCCCACTCCTTCAGCCGGCGGGTCATGGCCGTGATCTCGTCGCGCTGCGTGGCCTCGACCGCCGCCGCCAGGGCCTTCACGGTGCCCCGCGTGGAGCGGGCCCCGGCCAGGGCGGCCATCTGCACCCCCTGCCGGTGGTGGGGGATCATCATCTGCAGGAACATCACGTCGGCGTCGTTGAAGCCCTCGGAGCCGCCGGCTTCCCCGGGGGAGGCCGGGGAGCCGGTCGCGGCGGCCGCCTGCCCGGCGTCCGGTGGGCGTGCGGCGTGCCCGTCGTGCGGGGCCGCCGCGTGGTCGCCGTGCGAGGTGCTCGCCGTACCGCAGGCGGGCAGGAGCAGCAGGCTCGCGACGGCGAGGGCGAAGGTGGGGCGTCTCATGCGGTGGTTCTCTCCGAGCCGGGGCGGGCGGACCCGCGGGCGCCGGTCCTGACGGCGCGGCGCCCGCGGGCGGGTCAGATCCGCTTCCAGAGCGCGGGGACCTGCGGCGGCTCCCAGCCGGTGAGGGCGGTGTGCGCCTGGATGCAGCGGTAGCTCGCGCCGCCGTACGTGACCGTCGAGCCGACCGCGTACCAGGTCCCGGCCTTCCAGGTGCCGCCGGGCACGCCCGGCGCCGGGGTGGTGGGCTTGGCCGTCGGCTTGGTCGGGCTGGGCGCGGGGGCGGGCGGCTTGGTCGGGGTCGGGTTGGGGGCCGGGTTCGTCCCGCCCCCGCCGACCTGCAGGTCGATGCAGTTGTAGAAGGCCATGGGCGTGTCGGCGATGTTCCAGACGGCGAGGACCTTCTGCCGGCCGCTGTAGCCGGACAGGTTCACCACGTGCGAGACGGTCGCGCCGGGCTGCCTGCCCCCGTCGTTGAAGGAGGCGATCTTCTTGTTGCCGATGTAGTAGTCCCAGGTGCTGGTGGCGTGGCGGGCGGTCAGCACCCAGTTGAAGGTGACGCTGGAGCCGACGGAGGTGGCCAGCCAGGCCTTGCTCTCGTCGCTGAGCTGGGCGAAGCGGGGGACGCCTCCGTGGCAGTTCATCTGCCCCTTGGGGCCCTCGACGCTCTGCGGCTCGTAGACGATGTCGCCGCAGCCGGAGACCTTCCCCTGCGCGCACAGCGCCTGGCGGCTCGGCGGCGACGAGACGTACCCGTGGGCCGAGGCCGGGGAGGCGGTGAGCACCGTGGTCCCGAAGGCGACCGTCGCCAGCGTGAGAAGCGTGGCCGTTCTACGCATTCATCGTCCCTTGCTCTGGGTCTGCCGGAGGCAGAAGAGAAATGTCATGGCACATGGCCGCACGGCCTGGTCTCCTCGACCGGCGCGATGGGGGCGGTCGTTCTCCGGGCCGGGGCACGCGGTTCACCGAGCGGGCGGCCGCCCCGGAGCGCGCCCGGGGGAGCGGGCGGCGCGGGCACCGGGTGTGTCCGCGGCGGCCGCCTTCCACCGGTGTTCTCCCTGCTCTGCCGGGTGGGGGCTGCGGAGCGGGACGGCGGGGGCGGTCACGGCGGGGCGGCTCTTTCGTGCTCGGCGAAACCGATGGTTTTTTATAACAAGAAAAACCAGCAATCAGTCTTATGAGAGACTTAAATGCCATTTAGCGACACCATAACGCCGAAATCCGGACCCCACCGGAGTGTCAGCGGAGGTGGAAGACCACCTTGTCGCTCTTCAGCCGGGCGGCCTTGACCACGGCCACGTAGGTCCCGGGACGGGCCTCGGTCCGCTTCGCCCGGCAGTCGGACCCGGACCTGCGGCGGTCCCACGCGAACTGCCGGACGTACGGGATGCCGCGCTCGAGCCTGTGCAGGTCCTCGGTCTCACCGCTGAGGCAGTCGGCGGACGACCAGACGCGGTCGCTGCCGGAGGTGATCCGGACCTCCAGCGCCCGGGGCCCCACGTCGGCCGTGCACATCACCTCGCCGGTGTTCACCAGTGTGAGGATGAACCGCGGCAGGCTTCCGGCGGCGTGGACCTCCCCCTCCCCGAGGAGGTTCAGCACGAGGTCGGCGGGCTCGCAGGGCTCGCCCGGCCGCTTCGGGCGCGGGGTCGGCGTGGCTGGCTTCGGCGAGGGTGTACGGGCCGCAGGCGTGGGGGTGACCGTGACCACCGGCAGCCCGGACAGGACCGGGGTGGGGGTGGGCGACCCCGCGGGGGCCGCATCGGCCTTCGAGGTGTTCTCCGGCCCACCGGCCGCCGAGCAGGCCCACGCCACGATCGCGACCACCACGAGGACGGCGACGAGCGCCGCCAGCCGGCGCCGCCAGTAGACGTCGATCCCGATGTCGTTGCGGAACGTCTCCGGGTCCATCGTGCTCCTCGCGAAGGGACTACGGGTTCTCCGGCGGGGAATCGCTCCCCTGGCCCGGTCGCCGCGGGTGGGGGCGCGCGGAAGGGCCCCGCCGCCGGCCGCCATCCGCCCCGGCCGAGGGGAGCGGGAGTCCGCTCCATCACTCAGAGGGGCGGATGAGTTACAGACAGTATGGACAGTCGTTGCCCGGGGGTGGCGGCGACCCGCCGTTCCCTCACGTTCCGATGGGTAAACATGTCGTCGGGCGGCACTATCGTCGAAGAGTGCCCGAGCGCAATCCTCTGCTGACGCCCGTCCTCGAGTGGTATGCCCGGTCCGCCCGCGAGCTGCCGTGGCGTGAACCCGGCGCCACCCCCTGGTCGATCCTGGTCAGCGAGATCATGCTGCAGCAGACGCCGGTGGCGCGGGTCCTGCCGGTCTGGACCGAGTGGATGGAGCGCTGGCCGACACCGGCCGCCCTCGCCGCGGAGCCCCCCGGCGAGGCCGTGCGGCACTGGGGCCGCCTCGGCTATCCGCGCCGCGCCCTCAACCTGCACGCCTGCGCCCGGGCCGTCACGGAGCTGCACGGCGGCGAGGTGCCGGCCGACCACGCCACGCTGCTGACGCTCCCCGGCGTGGGCGAGTACACCGCGGCCGCGGTGGCCAGCTTCGCGTTCAAGGGCCGCCACGCCGTCCTCGACACCAACGTCCGCCGGGTGCTGGCGCGGGCCGTACGGGGCGAGGAGTACCCGCCGAAGGCCACCACCGCGGCCGAGCGCGCGCTCGCCGAGTCGCTGCTCCCCGGCCCGCAGGAGGCGCCCGTCTGGGCGGTGGCGGTGATGGAGCTGGGCGCCCTGGTCTGCACGGCCCGCGCCGCCCGCTGCGCCGACTGCCCCATCAGCGGCCTGTGCGCCTGGCGCCTGGCCGGCAAGCCGCCCTACGAGGGGCCCGCCCGCCGGGGGCAGACCTACGCGGGCACCGACCGGCAGTGCCGCGGCCGGCTCCTGGCCGTGCTCCGCGCGGCCCACGGCCCCGTCCCCAAGGCCGCCCTCGACGTGGTCTGGAGCGACGCCGTCCAGCGCGAGCGCGCCCTCGACGGCCTCGTCGCCGACGGCCTGGCCGAGGTCCTCGACGACGGCACCTACCGCCTCCCGCTCTGACGGCGCCCCGCGCCGCCAGGCCGCCGGCCGCGCCCGTGCCCTCACCGGCCCCGCACCCGCGGTCGCACCGGCCCCCGCCGTCAGGCCGCCAGCCGCAGTCCCAGCGCGGTGAGGTTGGTCCGCGCCCAGTCGAGCTCCTCGGCCAGCATGTTGACCAGCGTGCCCGGGGTCCTGGCCCGCAGCGGCACGCCCAGGTCGTGGGTCTCCACCTCGACGTGGGCCGTGCCGTTGACCGCCCCGGAGAGCATGGCGGTCAGCGTGTCCTCCAGGACCGGACGGGTGCTGGGCAGCTCGCGGCAGGAGTCGCCCGCGTGGTTGTGCACGTGCCCCAGCTTGACGACGGGCATGCCCGCCTGGGCCAGGCCCCGCAGGGCCGCCGCGGGCTCCTCGGCGCCGCCTGCGAGGTGGCAGGCGTCCAGGCAGATCCCCAGGTGCTGGGAGTCTATGCCGCAGATCCAGTCCATGGCCTGCTCCGTGGTCTCCAGCACGCAGCCGGGCCAGGGCTCGAAACCGACCCGGATGGTCTTGCCGCTCGCGCTGTACAGGCCCCGCAGCTCGCGGGAGAGGCGCTCCAGACGGCGGGAGGCGATGGCGTGCAGGTCGGCCGGCCAGTCGCGGCGCCAGCCGATGGGGATGGTGGAGATGCTGCCGAAGCGCACGTCGTCCGGGAGCAGGAAGGCGAGGATCTTCGCCAGCGCCATCGTGTAGCGGTAGCGCTCCGGCTTGGCCCAGTCGGGGCCGGGGGCGTCCTGGTTGCGCCCGCCGGTGCCGTTGAGGCTGACGACCTCCAGGCCGCGCTCCTCCAGGGAGCGGCGGAGCCGCACCAGCTCGATGCGGTCGGCCATGAGGTGGTCGGCCACGGCCGGCGAGAGCCAGAGCCCCACCCCCATCCGCTCCACGCCCAGGCGCTTGCGCACCGGCACCGCGTAGCGGGTCAGGTGCGCGATGAGGTTCTCCAGGTCCTCGGCGGGGTGCACGCCCGCGTTGTAGGCCAGGTGAACGAGCGTCCCGTCCTCGTGCCGCAAGCGCATCGGATGCCTCCCAGGCGTGTTCGTAGTGAGAGCCCTGCGTGAGAACTCCGGCCGTCCCACGTCCGCGGTCCCGTCCTCGCGGGCCGCGAGCCCTCCCCTGGCGGGAACCCGACCGGCCCGCGGAGCAGCATCCCCCGTCCGTACCGGTCTCCGCGTCACTCCCGGAGTTGATTCACCCGTACGCCGCTGGGCTGATCCCGCGGTCCTGCCCCGTCCGGCGCGGAGACGGGCTCCGGCGGCCGGGACGTGGTCCAGTTCGCTCTACAGAGTGTAGTACTACATTTCGTGGCGGGAAGCACCCCCGGGTAACGAAAAGACCGGCCCCGCCGTGAGCGTGTCACGGCGGGGCCGGTCTCGTCCGTCCGGCGCGCTGGCCGGGGGGGTTCTCAGTGCTGGATCGGCTCCGCGATGGAGGCGGCCGAGTCGGGGACCCGGTTCGTGCTCTCACCGGTGAAGACGAACTTGGCGTTCTCACCCTCGCCCTCGACCGTGATCTTGACGGTCTGGCCGGGACGGAGCTCGCCGTACAGGATCTTCTCGGAGAGCGTGTCCTCCAGCTCGCGCTGGATCGTACGGCGCAGCGGGCGGGCGCCCATCACCGGGTCGTAGCCGCGGTCGGCCAGCAGCTGCTTGGCCTCCGGGGAGACCTCCAGGCCCATGTCGCGGTCCTTCAGGCGCTCGGCCACCTGGGCGAGCATGAGGTCCACGATCCGGATGATCTCCTTCGGCGTCAGCTGGTGGAAGACCACGATGTCGTCGACGCGGTTGAGGAACTCGGGCCGGAAGTGCTGCTTGAGCTCCTCCTGGACCTTCGCCTTCATCCGGTCGTAGTTCGACTCGGAGTCGTCGGACTTCGCGAAGCCCACCCCGATGCCCTTGGAGATGTCCCGGGTGCCGAGGTTGGTCGTCATGATGATGACGGTGTTCTTGAAGTCCACCACGCGGCCCTGGGCGTCGGTCAGGCGACCGTCCTCCAGGATCTGCAGCAGCGAGTTGAAGATGTCCGGGTGGGCCTTCTCGATCTCGTCGAAGAGGACCACGGAGAACGGCTTGCGCCGCACCTTCTCGGTGAGCTGACCGCCCTCCTCGTATCCGACGTAGCCGGGCGGGGAGCCGAACAGCCGGGAGACGGTGTGCTTCTCCATGAACTCGGACATGTCCAGCATGATCAGCGCGTCCTCGTCCCCGAACAGGAACTCGGCGAGCGTCTTGGACAGCTCGGTCTTACCGACACCGGACGGGCCGGCGAAGATGAACGAGCCACCCGGGCGGCGCGGGTCCTTCAGACCGGCGCGGGTGCGGCGGATCGAGCGGGACAGGCCCTTGACGGCGTCCTCCTGCCCGATGATCCGCTTGTGCAGCTCCTCCTCCATGCGGAGCAGCCGCTGGGACTCCTCCTCGGTGAGCTTGAAGACCGGGATGCCCGTGGCGGTGGCGAGGACCTCGGCGATGAGCTCCTCGGTGACCTCGGCCACGACGTCCATGTCGCCGGCCTTCCACTCCTTCTCCCGGCGTTCGCGCTTGAGCTGGAGCTGCTTCTCCTGGTCGCGCAGGGCGGCGGCCTTCTCGAAGTCCTGCGCGTCGATCGCGGACTCCTTCTCGCGCCGCACGTTGGCGATCTTCTCGTCGTACTCGCGCAGGTCCGGCGGGGCGGTCATGCGGCGGATGCGCATGCGCGAGCCGGCCTCGTCGATGAGGTCGATCGCCTTGTCCGGCAGGAACCGATCGCTGATGTAGCGGTCGGCCAGCTGCGCGGCGGCCACCAGCGCGCCGTCGGTGATGGAGACCCGGTGGTGCGCCTCGTAGCGGTCGCGCAGGCCCTTGAGGATCTCGATCGTGTGGCTGAGGCTGGGCTCGGCCACCTGGATCGGCTGGAAGCGCCGCTCCAGCGCCGCGTCCTTCTCCAGGTGCTTGCGGTACTCGTCCAGGGTGGTGGCGCCGATGGTCTGCAGCTCGCCGCGGGCCAGCATCGGCTTGAGGATGCTGGCGGCGTCGATCGCGCCCTCGGCGGCGCCCGCGCCGACGAGCGTGTGCAGCTCGTCGATGAACAGGATGATGTCGCCGCGGGTGCGGATCTCCTTCAGCACCTTCTTCAGGCGCTCCTCGAAGTCACCGCGGTAGCGGGAGCCGGCGACCAGGGCGCCGAGGTCCAGGGTGTAGAGCTGCTTGTCCTTGAGCGTCTCGGGCACCTCGCCCTTGACGATCTTCTGGGACAGGCCCTCGACGACGGCGGTCTTGCCGACGCCGGGCTCGCCCACCAGGACCGGGTTGTTCTTGGTCCTCCGGGAGAGGACCTGCATGACCCGCTCGATCTCCTTGTCGCGGCCGATGACCGGGTCGAGCTTGCCCTCGCGGGCGGCCTGGGTCAGGTTGCGGCCGAACTGGTCGAGCACCAGCGAGGTCGACGGCGCGGCCTCCTGCGGACCGCCCGAGGCCGCGGGCTCCTTGCCCTGGTAGCCGTGGAGCAACTGGATGACCTGCTGACGGACCCGGTTGAGGTCGGCGCCGAGCTTCACCAGCACCTGGGCGGCGACGCCCTCGCCCTCACGGATCAGGCCGAGCAGGATGTGCTCGGTGCCGATGTAGTTGTGACCCAGCTGCAAGGCCTCGCGGAGCGACAGCTCAAGGACCTTCTTGGCGCGCGGGGTGAAGGGAATGTGCCCCGACGGCGCGGACTGGCCCTGGCCGATGATCTCCTCGACCTGCTGACGCACACCCTCAAGACTGATGCCGAGGCTCTCCAGAGCCTTGGCGGCAACGCCTTCACCCTCATGGATCAGACCAAGAAGAATGTGCTCCGTACCGATGTAGTTGTGGTTGAGCATCCGGGCCTCTTCCTGGGCCAGGACGACAACCCGCCGTGCGCGGTCGGTGAACCTCTCGAACATCTCGTCGCTCCTCACAGAGCGGTCAGGCAGGTCCGGGATATCCGGGCCCTGTCCTCCCGCATGGTAGCCCCGACCCGGCAACCGCTCTACGTAGAAGACGTTCCCCGAGAGCAGGGCGTTCACGCTCTATCCAACTACCTGTCGGGGGTGCGGTGTTCCCGATACGCCGCAAGCGAACGACGTTTATCGGCCGCCGCGGTCCATTCGCGGTCCGCGCCCGCCGCGCAGGGGTGATTCCTCCGGGCGATCCGGGGCGCCGGCACGGGATTCCACCGGCCGGTACGGCCCGCGGCGCGGTTCTCCGGCTCTCTCCGGCTCCGCGTCCGGCCCGCGGACTGGATGACATGTATGGATAAGGAACGGACGAAAGGCCCCGGGCATTCCCGCCGGACGCGGCGCACCGGGGGTGCGGGACCGAAGGGGCGGCAGAAGGAGCGGGGAAGGCGCCCGGGAGGGCGCCGGGAGAGGCGGTCGGGGCGGCACCCGGACCGGCTCCGGAAGGCGGGCGGCCCCTCGGGCGGAGCCCGCACGCGGCCCCGGCCGCGGAGAACGCGGGCGGAGTCGGAGAGGACGCACCGGATCGGTGCGGGAACCCCAGGGCGCGCAGAACC
The DNA here is from genome assembly GCF_039534085.1 of Planomonospora alba. Classification (NCBI taxonomy): domain Bacteria; kingdom Bacillati; phylum Actinomycetota; class Actinomycetes; order Streptosporangiales; family Streptosporangiaceae; genus Planomonospora; species Planomonospora alba. Next base: position 81,116 of record NZ_BAAAUT010000007.1, on the reverse strand, counting down.
AGGGCGCGGACCGTCCCGCGGATCCGGCGGACGGCCCCGCGGACCCATGAGCACATCATGCGGTTATGGCCGCCACCGGACCCCACCGTGACCGCCATAACCGCATGATTCACCGACGGGTGAACCCTCGTGCGCCGTTCACCGCTCAGTGATGAGCCGCCTCGTACTCCTGGACGATCGTGGAGGCGATCCGGCCGCGCTCGCTGACGTTCATGCCGCGGGCCTTCGCCCAGGCGCGGATGTCGGCGCTCTTCTCCCGGCTGAGCGCCCTCGTCCCACCGGCACGGCGGCGGCGCGGAGCGGCGGAACCGGCCCGGCGGGCGCTCGCCGTGAAAGGCGCAAGGGAGTCGCGGAGCTTCTTCGCGTTTACGTCACTCAGATCAATCTCATAGCTGATGCCGTCAATCGCGAAGGAGACGGTCTCATTGGCCTCGCCCCCATCGAGGTCGTCGATGAGAATCTCCTGGATCTGCTTGGCCATCTGCGCAATCCTTTCGGCGGAGTATTGCTTCATTCGCTAGCCAAACATATACCCATGAAGAGAGAGCAGCAATTCCGGAGCCGGGTGATTCCAGGCGCGCGCCCGGGAAGGCGACTCAGCCGTTCTGCGACTCGCCTTGATCGGCCTCTTTCGCGGTCCGGCGACCGGCGGCCTCACTGCGAAAGAGCTTGAAAACTGCGTACACGAAGACCCCGCCCACGACCGCGGGGGGTATCAACGCGGACATTACCTCGTACATTGGCCCTCACTCCGCACCCGGGTGGCATTCCCGGTCATGGGATTTCCGGTGGCGGCGCCCCGCCCCGGGGACCGACCGGATGGGCGGATCAGCCCACACATGACCATAGCGGCTTCCAGGATCGATGGGTGTCACAGGGCACCCATGACACTCATCACCTACCTTAATGCTTCTCTCCAGGCGCCTTACCGGTTCCACTCCGTAAAGCGCCGGGGAAAAGGATGACAGAGTGGTCACCGGATGATCGTTTTCTCCGGCCCGGTCCCGTCAGCGCAGGTCACGCACCACGCGACTGCCCGCCGTCCGATCATGGATCCCGCGTTGGAGCGGCTTGTCGACGAGGATGAACAGGGCCGCCGCGGAACCGAAGAGCGCGGCCGGAACGTTCACCAGGGGAATACCCGCCGTCAGGAGAAGGCCGGGGTAGAGAGCGGCCCGTCTCATCAACCCGGCACGGTCCAAGGACGCACCGCCGTACGGCACCAGCCGGATCCGCATGAGTTTCTTACCGAGGGTGCGGCCGCAGCGGGCGTGCATCGCATAGTCGTAGGCCGTATAAGCGCCGAAGGCGATCAGACCGGCGAGCAGTCCGGGCAGCACCCGCGGGTCGGCCGCGCGGTCTTCACCGGCCGGCGGCGCGAAGAGCGGGTAGAGCGAGCGCGAGAGAATCCAGTAGAGCGCCACGAAGCCGATCGCGTCGATGATGCGGGCGGCCAATCGTTCCCACCATTCGGCGGGCGGGGCGGGAAGCGCGGGCGGCGGGACGGCCGTGCCCATTGGTGCGCCACGGGTTCCGGCGGGCGGGGGAGGGGCCGATCCGGGGCGATTGTCGTCGGAGTGCCGAGAGACGGCCATGGCGTTCCTCCCGCCGGCCCGAATGAGTTTGCGCGTCCCCCGCAGTCTGCCCCGGAGGCCCCGCCCGACACCGCTTTTCCGGGGCCGTATGAAAAACGGGGCCGCCGGTCCGGCCGGCGACCCCGATGATCACACGACTACTTGACCTTGACGACCACCGTCGAGGCGGCCTTGTCGTGCAGGCACTGCTGGAGCGGCCTGTCCCAGAACTGCCAGAGCACGTTCACCAGGGAGAAGAGGCCGACGATCCAGCCGACGAACGGGATCCAGCGCACGAGCTGCGGACCGTAGAACACGCCCGCGCGCTTGGCCGCGGCGTCCATGGGCAGCCCGCCGGCCGTCGAGTGGCTGCCGACCTGGACCACCTTGATGCCCAGCGCCATCTTGCCGACGGTCTGGCCGTTCTGCTTCAGCATGAACAACTCGTAGGCGAGGTAGATGACGGCCGCGATGACGGTCGTGAGCAGGGTGTAGAGGAACGTGTCCCCTGTGTCGATCTCCCCGGTCTCGAAGTTGATGCTGGGCGCGACGGCCAGCCCGCTCAACGCGAAGGTGATGATGAACGTCGGGATCGCCAGGATGAGCGCGTCGAGGAGGCGGGCCAGGAGGCGCTGCCACCACTCGGCGAGTGGCGCGGGGGCGCCGGGGGCCATCGCGCCCTGCGGGCCGTAACCCTGGCCGTAGGACGCCTGCTGGCCGTAGCCGGCGGGCTGGCCGTACCCCTGCTGGCCGTAGCCCGGCTGCTGCCCGTAGCCGGGCTGGGCCGCCTGCTGCCCGTAACCGGGCTGCTGCCCGTAGCCCGGCTGGGCCGCCTGCTGCCCGTACCCCTGCTGGCCGTAACCCGGCTGCTGCCCGTAGCCGGGCTGGGCCGCCTGCTGCCCGTACCCCGGCT